>CAIYBQ010000169.1 GCA_903924445.1 uncultured Armatimonadota bacterium
ACGAGGAGCCTTTACCGTTCCCCTCAACATCCATCTCCTCCCCTAGCGCTTCCATCAAGATCCTGGTGGCTTCAACTAAACGTTCAATATCGAATGTATCTCGCTGATATTTGACCTCTACGCTGATAAGTTTCTTGGGTGTTTTCATGGGATTGTTTTCTGGGTCGAAGCGGCTGGTTGATGTGCCGTTGGTAAGGCTATTCACGAGGGTTCTTCCTCCCTTTTAGGGCGCTGTGAAGCCACACCAACCTCCGGCCAGGAGGTTCTAATATCGGTGATTAATGCCCTGTTTGGACGGATAAGTGGTACATTCAAAACAACATCGGAGTAGAGGTTTTGACCTGCTAAAGCAAGGTTAGCATCAGCAGAATTACCCGCACTGAGGTTTGTTTTTTAAATATAGAAAGCCTTTCCAATCGGAAGGGCTTTTTCTTTGTTACTGATATAGCGTGTGATTTGGAAAGTGGTGATGACTTCCATCGACTTTCCTAATACAGCGTATCCAATGCTGTAACTGACAAAAAAAGACCCCTGTCTCCAGGGGCCTTCGTAATCAAAACAAACCTTACGGCTTTACAGAAACACTGACCGTCTTCGCAAGTCCCCCCGTCGTCGCCGTCACCACAACCGTGGTTGCAGCAGCTGGCTTCGTCGTCGTTACCGTGAACGTGGCCTGAAGCGCTCCCTTAGCAACCGTAACCGTTGCAGGAACGGACAGCACTCCAGGGTTCGCCGATGTCAGTGTGACCACTGTATCGACAGCAGGTGCTGCCGTCAGCTTTACAACACCTGTGGCATTGGCACCACCGATGATTGATGCTGGGGTGACCGTTACAGATGCCACATTTAGCGGAGTAACAGTAACTTTACCGGTCCCTGTCTCACCATTCAGAGTTCCAGTGATCGTGGCGACTGAAGCCGACCCAACCGCCTTCGTGGTGATCGGGAACGTTACGATTGCCTTTCCAACAGGTACCGTTACCGTCGCAGGAACGACTACATTTACATTGTCACTTGACAGCGTAACTGTCGTCGCCGATGTAACGACATCGGTAAGCGTCACAGTACCAACAGATGCGATACCACCAACGACTGGCGATGGCGCAGCAGTGATACTACCTACCGTCAGAATTCGAACTGCAAGCGTTCCAGAAACGGTTGTGCCATTCGCCCTTGCAGATATGTCCACATTGCGAGTAGCAGTAACAGCAGTCGTTGTAACCGTGAAGGTTGCAAACGTCTTTCCGCTTGGAACAACCACAGTTGCTGGTACCGATGCAGCTGAATTCGATGACGTCAACTGAACGGTAATACCAGCCACAGGAGCTGGACCAGTGAGGGTTACCGTAGCAAGAGATGTCTTCCCGCCACGAACCGCTGCAGGGGCAAACGTAACCGTAGATGGACGAGCTGCCTGAACGGTCAGCACGCCAGTCGCCGATGCACCGTTTGCCGATGCGGTAAACGTTACATTGGTGTCCGCAGCAACAATCGTCGTTGCAACAGCAAACGTTGCAGATGTTGCACCAGGCAGCACCTTCACGGTTGCAGCAGCAGCCTTCGCTACGATTGCATTACTGCTCGTCAATGTGACCGTCAACCCTGCCGCAGGAGCAGGAGTTGCAAGAGTGATCGTTCCCGTGGATGCAACCTTACCTGCAACGACTGCAGGAGAGAAGGTTACAGTCGCCGGCTGCGACAAGCGAACATTCACCGTCCCCGTGACAGCTGTGCCATTGGCAGTCGCCGTTACAGTGACAGTCGTGTTCGATGTAACAGCCGTGGACGTTGCCTGGAATGTCACACTGGTTTGACCAGCAGCAATCGTTACACTTGCAGGAACACCCAGGTTAGCAGCAGATGATGACAACGTCACGACCTGACCACCCACTGGAGCAGGATCGGCAAGCGTAACGGTACCCGTTGTTCCGAAACCACCCGTCACACTCGATGGAGCGAATGTAACACTTGCTGGAACTACAGGGCGTACATTCAATGTTCCCGTAACAGTCGTTCCATTTGCAACGGCCGATATCGTTGCCGACTTAGCAGATGTCGCAACCGCCGTCGTCACCGTAAATGTAGCCGTTGTAGCACCTGACGCAACCGTAACGGATGCAGGTACCGACACGCCCGTGGTATTGCTTGACAATGCCACAGACAGACCACCTGCCGGAGCAGGCCCAACCAACGTAACGGTGGCAGTTGCATTCTGTCCACCGACAACATTCGATGGCGCGATTGCCACCGATGCAGGAACCGTTCGTTGAACTGTCAGAACCGCCGACTTACTAGTGCCATTTGCAGACACCGTAATCGTCGAATCAGAGTCATTTCCAACTGCGGATGTTGTCACCGTAAATGTCGCTACAGATTGGCCAGCGGCTACTGTAACCGTAGCTGGAACAGTTGTCGCCGTTCCTGTCTTGCTGACAGCTATAACCAAACCACCCACTGGAGCTGGTCCAGTGATCGTTACAGCTGCAGTACTGGAGCTTCCACCGATGACAGACGATGGCGTCAACGTGATTCCATCGACCGTTGCACGGTTCACCGCCAATGTAGCCGACTTGGTAACTCCATTCGCAGATGCACTTACCGTAGCTGTTACGTTTGCCGAAACCGACAACGTCGTAGCAGTCGCACCCGCACTCACAGCACCCTCAGGTACGGTGATCGATGCCGGTACACCCACAGCAGCATTGTTTGAAGACAGCGCTACTGCAAAACCACCAGCCGGAGCTGGTCCAGCCAACGTCACCGTAACATCCGCTGATGTTCCACCAATGACCGAGCTCGGATTTACAACAACCGACTCAACTGCACTACGCAGGACAGTGACCTGTGCAGACTTTGATGTTCCGTTTGCAGATGCTGCAATGGAAACTACTCTATCTGCAACAACTGCAGCTGTAGTCACATCAAACGTCGCCGATGTTGCATTGCGAGGAACAGTAATCGTTGCAGGAACAACTGCAGAGGAGGAGTCAGATGCTAAAGCAACTGTCAAACCTCCATCCGGAGCCGGCCCCGTCAGCGTAACCGTACCAGTTGCATTGCTTCCACCTGTAACGCTGGACGGTGCAATCGCAACAGCAGAAACTCCGCTGCGTGTGATTGTGAATACACCAGACTTGCTAAAACCATTCGCTGTAGCCGTCACGGACACCGATGTATCAGTCGATACAGCAGATGTCGTAACCGCAAATGTTGCAGTTGTCTGACCAGCAGCAACCGTCACAGTAGCCGGAGCAGCTGCCGCAGCACTGTTCCAGGACAGCGTCACAACGACACCACCCGCTGGCGCAGCACCGCTTAGCGACACCGTTCCCGATGTCTGAGTACTACCGATGACTGATGTCGGGTTGAACGTCACTGCCGTCGGAGCGATGGCCTTGATATTCAGTCCGTTGGTTACTGTCGTTCCAGATGCAGAACCACTGATGGTTACCATCGTGTCTGCAGTCACGGAGCTGGTCGTAACAACAAACGCCACCGATGTCTGTCCAGCACTTACGGTAACCGATGACGGAACTGTAGCACTTGGAGAATCCGATGTCAGATTGACAACGAGCCCACCGGTTGGCGCTGCTGATGACAGCGTCACTCGTCCAGTGCTTGACGAACCACCGTTCACAGATGCTGGTGTGAACGATACAGAAACAGGAACCACAGGCTTTATCGTGAGAGAAGCCTCTGACGACTGGTCTGCAGTAGATGCACTGATATATGCAACGACTTCGGCCGTGACCGCATTCGTTGTGACCGTAAAGGTCTGGGAAGTTTGTCCTGCAGGCACCAGAACGGATGCAGGAACAGTAGCGTTCACATTGTCTGATGACAACGCAACCGAATATCCGCCAACAGGAGCTGGCACATCCAACGTGACCGTGCCAATTGAATTTGTGCCACCAGACACCGATGTCGGTGCGACACGAATCCGTGCACTCGGTGGAAGAACATCCAACTGAACCGTCTTTGTATTTCCGTTGTTGCTTGCACTCAACGTAACCGTTGTGTACGCCGCGACTGCCGTGGTCGATACCGTCACCGTCGTTTGGTCTGCCCCAGCTGGAACAGTGACAGTAGCAGGTACGGTTGCCACAGCGTTGTCAGATGCGAGATTGATTAGCAATCCACCCACAGGTGCTTTGCCATCGAGCAGAATACGGAGAATTTTCGATGTTCCACCAACGGTCCATGAGCGGTTGATGCTCACAGCCTTGAGGTTCGAACGCAGAACGGTTACTCCGCCTGACTGTGTTGTTCCATTCGCCGTAGCGGAGATTGACACAGTCGTATCAGCAACTACAGCAGTCGTACTAACTGCAAATGTCGCAGCAGTTTGTCCGGCGGAAACCGTTACAGTAGCCGGAACGGTTACTGCAGGATTACCACTTGCTAGCGTAACAACAAGTCCGCCAGCAGGAGCAGGTCCGTTCGTTGTAACCGTACCAACGGCACTGTTACCGCCGATGAGACTAGTCGGAGCAATAGTCACCGATGCAGGTGTTGTACGAACCACGGAAACAACTACAGTTCTGCTGATGGCAGCTGCAGTAGCAGTAATCGTGGCAGAAACATCGGATACAACCGCCGTTGTCGTCACATTGAAGTTTGCAGTCGTTGCACCATTTGGCACAATCACACTTGCAGGGACTGTAACTCCGGCTCTATTCGAAGATAATGTCACCGTCACGCCAGCCGCGCCTGCTGCAGACGCTAGGTTGACAGTTCCCACACCGACAGAACCACCCACGATTGTCGTAGGTTCAACCGTTACTGTTACGAGATCAGGACGGATGGTCAGGGTCTTTTGGGATTCCTGATTACCGGCAATGTCGACCGAGAAGTAGCGGATTGTATGTGGACCGGCGGTTACCGTAAATGGTGCTGTGTATGTCTGTTGGCTACCACCATCAACGGTATAGGTTGTCGTCGCGACTCCAGACCGATCATCGGTTGGTGTCAACGTAACAACCGTTCCAGTTGGATTGGCAGCAGCAGTTGTAACAGGCACGGTACGGTCGATGCGAACAAAGCTGTTTTGCACAACTTCAGCATTACCGGCATTGTCAATCGCGAAGAAATCCAGTGTATGGATTGCCTCACCAGTCACAGGCACGACAACAGAGTTCCCTACAACGACGACTTCCGTTCCACCATCAAGACGATAGTGAAGCTCCTTGACACCCCAACCATCAGCATTGTCAACTGCGGTAAGGGTTACGTTTACATCTGCGCTGTTCCAGCCATTCGCATTTGCAAGTGGGCTTAGCACACGTGATGACACTGGCGCGACGACGTCTTTGATTCCCCAAACGGAGATGCGATTATTGTCAGCGTCTGCGACGAACACATTTCCGATGGAATCAATGGAGAGGCCCGACGGATATTGGAGCTGATCTACCGCAGTTCCAGGATTACCCAATGTCGCTTGGTAGACCCCAGCGCCGGTAAACAACTGAACTCTCCGGTTGCCCGAATCTGAGACGTAGACTACACCGGATGTCGAAACAACGACGCCATTTGGACTTTGGAACTCGCCGTTTGCAGTTCCTGCAACACCCCACTTGCTGATGAACGTACCTGTCGAAGAGAACTTCTGAACACGGTTGTTTCCGGTATCAGCAACGTAAATGTTACCTGTCGAATCAAGCCCGACAGATCCAGGGCTCGTGAATTCTCCATCCCCAGTACCCGTCACTCCAAATGCTGTCGTGAACCCAAGCGATGTCGTGAGAACCTGCACACGGTTGTTGCCGGTATCGGTTACAACGACTGCACCCGTAGCGGAGATTGCTATCGACGATGGATTAGAGAACTGGAGGTTTCCTGAACCGTTGATGCCGACTGTGGCAACAAACGTACCTGAAGAATTGAACTTTTGAATACGATGATTCAACGTGTCAGCGACGTAGACATTTCCGGCCGAGTCAACAGCAACACCGGATGGGAATGAAAATTGTCCGTTAGCAGAGCCTTCGGAGCCAAATTTACCAACGTAAGTGCCATCAACCTTGAACTTCTGAATTCGATGATTCAGGGTGTCAGCAACATAAAGGTTTCCGCTTGCATCCAGAGCAGTCGCATAAGGGCTGAAGAACTGACCATCGCCGTTAGTCGTTGCACCCCATTCGGAAACAAACAGACCACTTGCATTGAGTTTGTGAACGCGATTGTTATCGGTGTCCGCAATGTAGATATTGCCGGACGCATCCACCGTCAAGCCAGCAGGATATTGAAACTCAACATTTCCGACGCCAAACGTACCCCATGTCCTACTGTGCGTTCCAGCCGCAGTGAACTTTTGGATACGGTGGTTCCACGTGTCAGACACGTAAATGTTTCCGCTTACATCGATTGCAACGCCTTCAGGAGAATCAAACTGTCCGTTCGCTAGGCCATTAACACCAAACTTCGATGCATAGACACCTGCGGATGTGAACTTCTGAATGCGGTGGTTACCAGTATCTGCAACGACTACATTGCCGCTTGCATCGATGGCAAGCGTCCCAGGAGACAAAAGCTTTCCATCCCCGGAGCCAAGTCCACCAAATTTGAGCTGAAATGATCCCGTATTCGTAAACTTTTGAATACGATCATTGCCCTTGTCCGCAACATAGACAGATCCATCCGCCGCTGCGACAACGCCAGCAGGAAGATTGAACTGACCATCACCAGAACCTGCAGTTCCCCACTGGAGAATAAATTTACCAGCGGCTGTGAACTTCTGAACACGACTGTTGTTTGTGTCTACGACATACACAAAACCGGAAGCATCTGTAGCAATTCCGGATGGAAATGCAAATTGCCCTTCACCGGTTCCGGTGTATCCCCATTGAGTCACAAACAAACCCGCACTCGTAAATTTGAGCACGGTGTCATTGTTTGAGTCGGCTACGTAAACGTTACCGCTAGAATCCCTGGCGATGCCATAAGGAGCACTCATCGGTCCACGACCGAGCGCATAGCGGAACTTGTAATCTTGCGAGAAGGATGGTGAACCCAACGTCAGTAACAAAACGAACATCAACGTTGCAAGCAATCGTTGCCATCGCTCTGTTACCACGCGCGAACCGGCAGTCATCATTTCAGTTCTCCACACATTGTCTGTGTTGCCTAATTTCGGCTAATAACTAATATACAACAATACCCAATATGAGCGTTAAGGGGAGTGATGTAAACCACAGTCGTCGTTTGCTGCTCGGCAAAAACTTCGATTCAGTTAACCTAGAAACATCTTTCGCAAGCAAATCCGATTGGAACGATGCATAAATACACCAAAAATTCATCCGAACTGTCTTGCTTATGCGGCAAACGCTTTACAACGTTTAGATCAGTGGACACAACACAGCTTCCCAACACTGCTAATGGTTGCGAATACTTCAGGCATTCACAATTCAGACATAAAAATGAACATCGTGCTCTTCAGCACATGGTCTATATCTATCTAGTTTTCGGCGAAAGTGGAATTCATCAGGCACAAAAAAAGCCCGTGGATGAAAACCATCCACGGGCCAGGACTAAGCTGTGAAGATTATGGATTGACCGTAATCGTTACAGACTTCGTTGTAACTCCAGTCACTGCAGAAACAGCGCCCGATGTGACTGCGGTCACAGCGGTTGTTGTTCCGGTGAAGGTAACTGTCGATGTACCAGCAGGAACTGTAACGGTTGCAGGAACCGTCACAGCACTGTTTGCACTTGTCAATGTCACAACTGTTCCCGATGGGCCAGCAGCACTTCCGAGTGTTACTCGGAACGTGATGTTGTTTCCACCCTTGAGGGATGTTGGTGATGCTGTAAGCGCAGAGACAACTGCAGCACGAACCGTTACGTTAGCCGACTTGCTTACTGTGCCTTGCGTTGCGACGACCGTTCCGGTCGTATCAACATTCACAGCAACAGATGTCGCCGTAAAGTTCGCGGATAGCGCGCCTTCAGGAACCGTTACGGTTGCCGGAACCGACAGACCAGTATTGTTGCTGACCAGCGATACCATCACTCCGCCAGCAGGTGCAATACCTGTCAACGTAACCTTACCAACTGTCGATGCCCCACCGTTTAGGGTTGACGCAACTGTAACGGTTGACAAAACTGGTGCAGCAACGGTGATGGTCTTGGTAACGGTTGTACCGTTTGCGGTAGCCGTTGTCGTTACAACCGTATTAGTGTCTACGACGAGCGCGGACACTGGGAAGGTTGCCGACGAAGCTCCCTCAGCCACGGTTACAGATGCAGGAATCGTGAAGATTCCGTTATCAGCCGTGAGGAGGACCTCATATCCACCAGCAGGCGCCTTACCGTTCAACGTAACTGTTCCAACACCCGACTTGCCGCCTGTAAGGACGACTGGGTTGTACGCAACAGCACTCGGCTTAGGAGCTTGCACAGCAAGCGTACCAGTTACAGTCGTGCCATTGAATGAAGCACGTACTGTTGCACTGATGTTGCTTGGAACTGTGGCTGTGGATGCAGTGAAGGTCGCACTCGTCGCACCAGCAGGAACTGTAACTGTTGCAGGAACGGTTACCTTAGGGCTGGATGAAACCAATGTGACAACTGCACCATCTGGACCAGCTGGTCCGTTGAGCGTGACCTTACCCACTGATGCAGCTCCGCCAACAACTGCGTTCGGTGTCATCGTAATAGACGATGGAATCGAAGGAGTGATCGCGAGAGTTGCAGTCTTCGTGTAGCCGTATGCGGTTGCGGAAAGAACCGCAGTTGCATTTGCCGAGACAGACTTCGTAGGTACCGATGTTGTCGTAAATGTTTGACCAGCTGGAACCGTGACAGTAGCAACTGGAGTTGCCTCTGAACGGTTGGACGCCAAAGCGACAAGCAATCCACCTACAGGTGCCTTAGCTGTAATGTTGACTCTCAGCGATGTGTTGACACCGCCACGCACAGATGCAGGTGTCAGAACGACGCTTGCAGGAGCAGGTGGGAGAACATTGACAACGGTTGTTGCAGATACACCAGCACGTGAAGCCGTTACCGTTACAGGAGTATCAGCAGTTACATAGGCAGTGTTGATACCAACATTTACACTACGTGCCCCGGCAGCAACCGCAGTGGTCTTTGTTGCAATCGGAACACCAGCAGCTAATCCAAAGCCAAGGGCTGGATTGTCAGAGGTAACCGTCACGTTCCAGGATGCTGGAGCAGGACCATCAAGTGTAACCGTTGCAGTACCGGTATTGGATCCAGTAATGGATGCCGGGTTCGACGCAACAGAAACGACTACAGGTGCCGTAATGGTGATGCCCTTGTTGAGGACAACTCCACGTGCACTTGCTGTGACAGTAACATCGGTTGCAACAGCCGTCGAAACCGTTGTTGCAGTGAAGGTCGCTTCAGTCATTCCTTCAAGAATGGTTACACTCGCAGGAACAACAACCTTGGAGTTTGATGAAGACAATGTAACCGTCAAACCACCAGCAGGCGCCATGCCATCAATGGTGACCGTACCAGTTACATCATTACCACCAGCGGTGCTCGTCTTCGACAAGCCCAAGGATGTGATATTTGCTGCCTTGACAGTCACGTTGCTGGTCTTGGAAGAGCCATTCAACTGAGCTGTCACAACACCATTGGAATCATCAGCAACGACATCGTAATCCACTGGGAATGTTGCTGTCGTTTCGCCTGCAGCCACCGTCACTTCTGCTGGGACAGTGATCGCTGGGTTGTCAGATGACAATGCAACCACATAGCCGCCAGGAGCAGCTTTGCTTGTCAAGGTAACGGTACCAACAGAGCTGTTTCCACCGATCACAGTTGATGGAGTGACATCAAGTGCTGCGACTTTGTGTGAAAGAACTGTCAGAGTCGATGTCTTTGTAACACCATCCAGAACCGATGTAACATCACCCGTCGTATCCGTTGTTACGTACGAAGGAACAATGGTAAAGGTTTTGGTGGTCTCACCCGTTGCGAAGGAAACCGTTCCTGGCAGCGTAACTGCAGGGTTGGTGTTCGTAACAGTAACGGTTTGACCAGGGAAGCCAGCAGGCTCGTTGAGGGAAACCGTGAAGGTAAGATCCTCACCGCCATGCAATGGATTTGGTGCAAGGGATGCAACATCGAGAACAGGACGTGGTCCGACCTCGAGTGTTCCAAGGTTCAACGACTGAGTTGTGCCATTCTCGAATGTGTAGGCAAGACTGATTGGGTAGACACCCTTGACAGTGATGGCAGATGCTGGAATCGTTACCTGAAGGGAACCATCAGATACAACATTCGTAGCACAGTTCACACCGTTGATAACGAACATATCGTTGTAGCCGAACTTGTCACCCGTAAGGGTAATGACCTGATCGGTTGCACCAGGTCCACCAGGGATGGTAGTTGGCTGACCTGTAACGGTAGGAGCCGTGAAGTGATACTTCGCAACAGATGCCGTTCCAGCAACGGTAAGAGCAGCGTAGATTCCATCATCGCTGAATGCCGTTGTCAGAGGACCAGACCACAAAAGGGATCCGGTGCCCGATGTGTAGGCAGATGCGTTGTTGAAGAAGAAGCGGTTCGGGCTAAGGTAGGTGGAGAGGTTCACCACAGAAGCCGTATCAGCAACATTCAATCCAACTTCGCTAAAGCGAACTGGCCATGGTCCGGCAAATGTGGATGTAGCATCCTCAACACCGTTGACCACGTAGAATGCGCCATTTGCAACACCGGAGGAGTAGCTGACACCAAATGGGTTCGAGCGTACGCCAGAGATGAGGCTGGTGGCAAGTGCACCAAACTGAATTGGTGTTGTCGAGCCAAAGTTTGCAAATGCACGCACCGGAGTTGTAATCGTGCCAGCAGTGTTCTCCAAGCCTACATTGAATGCAGGATAGGTTGTACTGTTGCGCGTTACACTCGATGCCGTAACGACAGCCAAGTTTCCAGTATGGCTAAGCGATACTCCGCGGAGATCCGTCCCCGAACGCTTGATTGCACGTGTGCCATCTGCTGCTACTTCGACAAGATCCTTACCAGTAGTACTACCAAAGACATCCGTGGTGTTTCGAATAGCATAAATCAAGCCATTCTTGACTACAGCAGACTGCTCGGCACCCTGTGCCCATCGCTCGAAAGCAGATGTGTTGTAGTTGACGGTTTGGGTTGTTCCGAGGGATGCATTGAAGCGGCGGTTTGCATGTCCCTTACCATCCGAGTGGTCCACGAACAGCGCGGCTCCACCGGCATTGTCTGGAACAATCAAAGTCGACGTAAAGACATCGGTGACACCAAGCTCAAGCGGGGTAACCGTGACGCCGGCAGATGTCAAAACGTTAGCAGGGGTTACCTTCCACAAGGTAACGGTCTCTGATCCGGTCTGCGCAGTCACAAACAGGTTGCCTGCAGAGTCAGAAACTGCAACAGGGAAGTTAGCGTTGAACGCGATGTTTGTGTGACCAGAAATCGTGCGGGTGAAACCTACAACACCAGTGTTATTACAATAACGAATAACGGTGGATGTGTAGTTTGGCCCCTGACGTTCTACGAGGTAGACGCCACCGTCTTGGCCAGCATGAAGCGACACAATATTGTTGGCAACCGTCGTACCGTACGTAAATGTACCGACAGCTTTGGTCCAAACAAGAGAACCAGTCTTAGAGTGCTTGTTAACAGTGCCATTTCCGAACGTGAACACTTCACCCGCAGCATTACGGGTAACTGCCAACGTTGGATTAGTGCCAGTACTACGTACCCAACCGAGACGCACTTGCGCTTCAGCTGGCACAGTACCAACAGCGAACACCCCGAGGGATGCAAGCAGGAGGCCTGCCTTTCGATTAATCATTTTGGATTGCATGGTGATCGATACCGAAACCCTTTCGACCCTTTAACAGGGTTAGAGGAAATTTCCGCATGATGAGTGCGGATACCTTCCGACATTGTCCCCGGAATTTCACTGAATTTCCCGTTGACCTTTACGGCATCTCTTAACAAAAAGAAACCCAGACTGCGAAATATTTCGACAGTCTGAGCTCGTTTCAGCATAAGAATGACACATCGCCACTGTGCAATTCACTAATTTCACTGCTCAATCATGAATGCAGAGTGAAAAAATCAACACATTAACGAATGGTTCCACGCTTTGCATCCATCAACCAAACGGCGCATAAGTCATTTCCAAACACTTTCCAATTGTCGAGTGTCCAAACAACCTTCTTACCGCGCGTTACTTCGATCATTTGAGGATTTTCTGGTCCTGCGTGCGTATTTCCAAAGACTATGTTTCCATTAGGAAGTACGTGAAGACTGGTGATCCAACAAAGGTGAATAGAACGACCATCCGGACGCTTTAGCTCATCCCGCTCAATGCTCCAGACAGTCTTACCTTCCTTCGTAAGTTCAAAGACACGATTGTTGTTTCCGCCACCGATAAGCGTATTGCCGTTCTTCAAACGAACCGCATTGAAAACACTCACCCCATGACCCTCGTGGCCACCCGTGGCGGGCTGACCCGCTAGGTCCAGCGTGTACTCCCACACAATCTTGCCATCGCCGTCATACTCGCGGACTTTTCCCAAGCCTTCATGACAAACAAGATATGTGCCGGCATCAGTTTTACGAACCCGACGTGTGTCACGGTGCGAATCGGGCCTCTCGACAGTGATTGGAACGGTCTTCTTTATCGTACCAGCCTTATCAACCTCGATAATTCGCAGATTTCCGGTTTCCGCGATCATCGTGCTTCCATCGCGGAACCGCTGAAAACCATGGATCTCGACATAACCTGTATAGGGCGCAACCGGCTTGGACTCCCACGACCAAACGACTTGCTTCTCAGGTGTTACTTCCACAATTTTGTTGGGAGCTGTATGTAACAGGAAGTTGCCATTGGGAAGAACAGCGATGTCATGTGAGTTATGACGGCATTCAATCTCCCACTCCACCTCACCATTCTTGTTGAGTATCGCAACATGACCCCGATCCTGTCCGATTAGCTTGTAACCAGAGCTGGACTGCATGCCCGCAAAGGCGCTGCTCCCGAGCATCATTGCCATCGACCCTGTCAAAACACTTCTTCTTGTCATTGTCATCACCTTTTCGTAATCTATGGATTCACATTCACCGTAAGCTGCTTCGGTACCGTCTGTGTCGAAGCCTTCAAAAGAACAGCCTTCTTTACTCCTGTTGCCCCAACGGTAATCACTTGCTGTAGCGTAAGTTGACCAGCAGGAATCGTAATGATTGCCGGCACTGGAAGCAGTGCGTTATCTGATGTTGTCATCACGACATCAACCGGTACAGCACTGGCTGCAGCCAACTTCAGCGTGATCACGATCGAGCCACCAGCCTTGACACTTGTGGGTGTCGCCGTAAAGGATGCGAGTGCAACAGGGACAACAGTCACCGTGCCCGATGTTGTTGCTCCCCCAAGCTTTGCAGTTAACGCGACACTCTCGGTTGATGACGTTGCGGCTGTCACTACAGAAACAACACCCGATGTCTTTCCGGCTGGAATTGACATCACTGTTGGTACCGGAAATTTGGACGATGAAGACTCAAGGCTAACGATAACCCCACCGATGGGTGCTGCTTCCGTAAGCGTTATCGTCACAGCGGCCTTAGCGCCGCCGACAACAGATATAGGTGCAACCACCAGTGACTTGACCACCGTCGGTCTGACCATGACAACCGTCTCACTGGTTTCCCCAGCCGCAGTTACACGCACTTTACAATCTGTCGCACTTGAAACAGAACTGGTCGTCCCCACAAAGCTGACTGTCACCTTTCCGGATGGGACTTTAATGCTGCCAGGTACGACCAACACACTATTCGTACTTGCAATTGTCAGCGAAGTTCCACTTGCCGGGGCTACTCCACTCAAGGTGACCGTAAAGGCAACTGGTTTGCCTCCAAGAACAGATGATGGAGTGGCAGTGATTGTTTTTACTCTCGGCGTCTTTATCGCAATGTTCGCGACGACTGCGATTCCATTTGCGCTTGCAGTAACCTTTGCTGTTACATCCGATGACACAACCAAGGTTGCGATTGGAAACGTAACCGATGACTTTCCAGCGGGAACGGACACCGATGTAGGTATGACCAACGATGCAATGCTGGATGTCAGTTTTACAATCAGCCCCCCGGTTGGTGCAGGCACTGTAAGATCTATCGTTGCCGTACCCTTGGCACCGCCGGTTAATTCCGATGGAGTCAAGGTTATGCGCTGCGGAGCTGGTACGCGAATGGCCAGCACGGTCGATGCAAACTCAGCGTTGGCAGTTGCCTTTATTGTCGCCTGTACATCAACTGTCACGACGCTCGTCGTTACGATGAAAGTGGCCGATGATTTTCCAGCGGCCACAAGCACAGTTGCAGGTACAGCGGCCGATGTACGATCGCTGGACAACGCAACTAGCAAACCACCAACAGGAGCAGGGTCGCGCATTGTGATAGTGCCCGTAACCTTGCCACCCGCCGTCACCGGATTTGGTGTAAGCGAAACTACCGAAGGCACAACGGCTCGAACAGTGAGCATGTCGTATGCCGATGTCGCATTGACATGAGCCGAGATTCGATCAACCCGGGTGCGATTTGTCGCGAGAGTCGTCACGGGTACAGACACGCTTCTTGCGCCGGATGGAACCATCACAGTTGATGGAATCAGCGTGCCAGAACCATCGGTGGTGATATCTATTTTCAATCCACCGACGGGAGCAGGACCTGTAATGGTCAAATCTAACTTCGATACGGTACCACCAAGGACTGAGTTCGGTGTCAAAACAGCCGTCGCCATCGATGCCCGCTTTACCGTCAACTTCGTCCTTAGTGATTCGGTTTCGTTGCTAGCCGAAACGTAGACATCTGAATCAGTCCCGACGGCAATCGTTGAAACCTTCACCAACACTTCGGACTTGCCCTCGGGAACAATTACAAACGCCGGGACTTGTGCTGCTGCATTATCCGATGTCAGGCTTACGGTTGTTCCACCCACCGGTGCAATGCCCGTAAGGCGAACGATAACGGATGCATCCAGACCTCCGGTCACTGATTTCGGCGACATAAGCAACGATGTTAGCTCAGGGCGATTTACCAAGATCGAAGCCGAAGCTTCTCCGGCGTTACCCGTTCCAAGCAATGTAACAGCTGTGTCAACTGCAACGGCGCTTATATTCAAGTCCAACGTAATCGACCGCTCACCTGCCGGCACGGTGACACTTGATGGTACTGAGACTGCACCGTGGCTGGATGACAAGTTGACAACCATACCGGATTCCGGTGCCGGACCATTGAGGGATACAACCAGTTGAACCGTATCGCCACCAATGCACTCAGCCGTGCTGAATAAAAGGTCCTTTAGAACTGTCTTTTCAAGTCGGAATGTACCCGAGAGCGTTTGTCCCCGGTGCGTTGCTGAGATCTGGACATCTTTGTTTGTTGTGACAGGATGCACCGTGACATCAAACGTGACTTCAGACTTCCCAGCCTCTACCGTTACAAACGCAGGGACGGTTACCGCGGCATCGGAGGATGACAATGCAACGGCAATCCCACCAATTGGTGCACTACCTGTCAAGCGAAGCGTGCCCTGTACCTGTTCACCACCAGCAAAAGATGATGGTGATAACTGAACTACAGTTAGCCTCGGCCGCTCGACAGTAATCTGCTTTGTCTTTACAAGTCCATCGGCGGTGGCCCGAATCGTGACAACCCGGTCATCCACAACTGGGAATGTTGAAACCGAAAACGCAGCAAAGAGCTGCCCCGATGGAATTGTAACGGAGACAGGTACGGCTGCGGATGGATCATTTACGGACAGATCCACCTTTAGACCACCAACACCCGCATTACCGGTTAGCGATACAGATGCAGAAACCGACTCCCCACCAGGGACTGAAGCCTTCTGCGTATTGACAGCATCGATCGCAGTTCGCTTCAGCAACAATGTTGCACTAGAGGAGCGTAAGTTTGCGCTAGCCGTGATTGTGACCGTCACCTCTGCAGGAACCGCTACGGTTGCGATACTGAATGTTGCCGATGTTGAACCTTGTGGCACATTCACGGTGGCGGGGACAGTCGCCGACACATTGTTCGTTGAAAGCGACACGAGCTGCCCACCCGCTGGGGCTGGCCCTGAAAGCGTGACTGTCCCAGTGGCAGAAAGTCCAGCAACCAATGTGGTCGGAGATACCGTTACTGTGGAAACAACGGGACTAAGACTAAAACTAACGATTTGTGTCTCCCAATCGTTGTTTGCGCCTAATGTTTCTGCAATCGACCAAAAGGTACGCCCATCCACAGGATCAACTTCCGTACCGAAGTAGTCTCCCCAGCGGCCACCGGTATACCCGACGCCAGCCGATACCCCAAGATTTACCGGGGTCCCGACATTTCCAAGCGGGTCAGTCGTCAGGCGTCCAGCGGCAAAGATGTTTGCTGTTTCACTGGCATTAGAGCCGCCAAAGACCAACCCAATAGCCCCGCTCGCATCCTTAGCGAGCGCAGGATAGAAGTAGTCGTAATTGTTCGAGCTTATGTTGCCACTCTGGATAAGGGAAGGGCTTCCACTATTGGGCCAGCCAGCCGTGGAAAACTCATACCAGCGGATACCGACATTGTTACCAATCTGTATTGCGTGAGCAGCAAGCATTCGACCATTGGTCCACCATGCATTAATCAGACGGCCATCACCTGCATCCAAGGTTTGCCCGCCGGTACTCGTCGCACGCTTTGTAGGGCCACTATAATTCGAGACGCCGACATCACTGGACACTAACGCCGGATTGGCTGTCCCAACATTAGTCAACGCGTAAAGTCTGTGGTCATTCGAACCAGCTGCACCGATTGCATACACTGCACTCGATGTGTCGACACATTCAGCGACCTGAGCAGATGCCCCACCGCCATCGCGAAGTGAGTACACATTGGCAGGCGAACCGGTAAGCAAAGGAGCGCTTGGAATTGTCAGGAATTGCACGCCGGCCCAGCCACCACTAAAGCCAAACATGTTCCCAGTGATAACGTAGCCATCCTGGTTATAGCCAAAGCCCGGATAGTCGAGCCAATAGGATGTACCGGAAAGAGTCAGCTTGGCTTCGAAGCGATAGCGGTGCCACGTACCGTTCGGATCGGCATCATCGGAGACTGCGACCAGAACTTTGCTTGTTTGGGAACCACCATCCTGTTCAAGAACAACAACAACATAGCGGTTGTTCGCCCTGTCGTAGTACGCTTTCGGATCAAACAGGAATGAACCGCCAGCAACACCCGAAAAGAATGTTTCGAACGTTTGCTGCAGCTGACGCGTACCAGACTTTGTGTAGAAGGCTATCGAGGAATTGACAACTTCAACAATATGATTCTGTCCCACAGCGATATCACAGTCCGGTGGATACCACCCGGTACTGGACATCCCCGGAAATTTCTTACCTGGTGCAACCCGCGCCGATCCTGGATCCACTTTGCCAACTGGAACATCATGGCGCTTGCTGGTTACACTCGGCGGCATCACAGGGTTTTCAGGCGGCTCAACATTTCCCTGATGGCGCTCGACAACTTGTGGTTGCCACAGGCGCGTATCGATTGAGCTTGCTGGTACGGACAGCTCCTTCCGTACGATTTGTGCATATCCAAGGTTTGGTAGAAATGCAGCGACGCACAAGAGAAACGTTTTCAAACGGGACTGTATAAGCATGCAGTTGACCTGATATTTCCACTGGGAAACAGTTGATGTGCGATTATATCGGTATGGCACATCCGGTCAATACAAATGTGAGCGTAATTAACGACACGCGGCCGGCTCGAAAAATCAAGCCGGCCACATATCCTAGCGAACCAAGAAAACCTAGTAGCGATAGGTTTCGGTCTTGTAAGGACCCTGTTGTTCAACACCGATATATGCTGCCTGCTCTGGGGAAAGCTCAGTCAACATCGCGCCAAGCTTCGACAGCTGAAGGCGGGCAACCTTCTCATCGAGGTGCTTTGGCAAGACATAGACCTGACCAACCTCGTAGGTGTCAGGATGTTGCCACAGCTCAATCTGTGCAAGGACTTGGTTCGCAAATGATGAACTCATCACGTACGAAGGATGTCCGGTTCCACAGCCGAGGTTCACAAGACGGCCCTTCGCGAGAAGAATGATCCGCTTACCATCTGGCCAGATCACGTGATCGACCTGTGGCTTAATCTCATCCCACTCGAGCTCTGCAAGTCCTGCCACGTCAATTTCATTGTCAAAGTGGCCGATATTACAGACGATTGCCTGATCCTTCATTTTGTCCATCACTGCACGGGTAATGATGTCCTTGTTACCCGTTGCGGTTACGAAAATGTCTGCCTTGTCTGCAGCGTAGTCCATGGTAACAACTCGGTAGCCTTCCATGGCTGCCTGCAGTGCACAGATCGGGTCGATTTCGGTAATCCATACCTGAGCCGAAAGCGCACGCAGCGCCTGAGCGGAGCCCTTTCCGACATCACCGTAACCAGCTACCAGCGCGACTTTACCAGCGATCATCACGTCGGTTGCACGCTTGATTCCATCGACCAGCGACTCACGGCAGCCGTACAGGTTGTCGAACTTGCTCTTTGTAACCGAATCGTTGACATTGATAGCACGAAGCATCAATTCATTACTGCGGCTCATTTCATACAAGCGGTGTACGCCAGTTGTCGTTTCTTCCGTGACTCCCTTAACCTCTGCGAGGCGAACGGAATACCAATGCGGATCAACCAGGAGCTTTGCCTTGATCGATGCATACAGAATTTCTTCTTCCTCGGATGTTGGATTGTCCAGCACACTAAGGTCCGTTTCGGCCTTGGTACCAAGGTGCAGAAGCAATGTCGCATCTCCACCGTCATCGAGGATCATGTTGGTGTAACCGCCATCGGTCCACTCAAAGATGCGGTGTGTATAGTCCCAGTACTCAACCAGTGTCTCGCCTTTTTTGGCAAACACAGGCGTGCCGCCAGCAGCGATGGCTGCCGCAGCATGATCTTGTGTGGAGTATATGTTGCAGCTTGCCCAGCGGACTTCTGCGCCAAGCGCTTCCAATGTCTCAATCAGGACAGCGGTCTGAATCGTCATGTGGAGGGAGCCGGTCACACGTGCGCCCTTGAGGGGTTGTGCCGCTGCATACTCAGCACGGATTGCCATCAAACCTGGCATTTCGGTCTCTGCAATCGCAATTTCCTTGCGACCCCATGCAGCCAGACCGAGATCAGTAACCACAAAGTCGGTTGCAATTGTGGATGTCGTTACATCGTTCATATCAGTTGCCTCTCAACAAAGAAAAACCCACCTTGGTGGGTCCAAGGTGAGCGCGGTTCTCTTAGCTGAGCCTGATCCGAATGACGGATTGCAACGCTCCTCAGCGGTGTAAGTATACCCTGTGGTGAGCAGTTGATATGCATGCCCCATCCGGAAAAAGTTCTGAATGGGGCATGCCTACGACTATGCCTTGATGCGTTTGAGGAGGGTGACGCGGCCAATCGGCAGCCACTCTCCGACCAAGATGTCTCCGTTTGCGAGGAACTTGGCACCGTGTGGGTGCACAAACTTTCCTGGAAGGAATTCTGTTCGCGCACGGCCACGGCCTGGCAAGTTTGCAATACCAGCACTGTCACCGAGGTGGACAGCAACCTTGTTGTTTTCATCCAATACGGTAACGACACCCGCGAGATCAGGAATCAGCATGTGGCCATCTTGGATATCCGCGTGGCAAGGCTGACGCATTCCATCCTTGTCAATTCGGACAAACTTGCCATCCAACGTGAAGTAATGCAAGCGATTGTTGCCACGATCACAGACCATCACGAGTGGCTCGGATCCACGCGCATCGACCCAGATGCCGTGTGGCTGGCTAAGCTTTCCATTGGCGCTACCACTGCCGCCCCAAGTTCGTACCAAGTCACCCTTGATGTTGAACTGGTGAACCCAGTTTGAACCGTAGCCATCGGCAACGTAAAAGTCACCATTCGGGGCAAACGTAACGTTCGTCGGGATGAATGCAGCACCGCCCTGATACACACCAGATTCGGTTGGCAGACCCTTTTCCCAGATGACGTTGCCATCGAGGTCGGTCTTTACAACTTGACGATGTGCCGTATCGCAGTGGTAAAGATACTCTTTGGAGCCTTCCTTACGAACTTCAATTCCATGGCCACCGCCGGCGAAGCGGGAACCAAAGGTCTTGATAAACTTGCCCTTGCGGTCGAAGACAGCGATTGCATCTTTGCTCTGGCTGTCGGCACCTACGGTATGCGAGATGTAGATGTGCCCTTTGGTATCCTGACAAACACCCTGTGTGTCGCCCCACTTTACGTTGTTGGGAAGCACCAACCAGTCGTGGATACATTCATACTTATGGCTGCCAGAGCCCAATATGATCTTTGGCGTTTTATCAAGTGCATCAGCCGATGTAGCAGATACAATCTCGGCTGCCAAAACGCCGCCAACGGTTAACGATGCATCACGGAGTAGCTTGCGACGCGTCATTGCTGCGCGGAGCTCAGCTTCCTGGGTAATCTGTGTTTCTTCCATAGGTAAGATTGTTACACAGGGGCGGCCTGTATTCCTGCCAGTTGAAAATGAATGAAGAGAGACACTAGGGTTGCAGTCTGCCAATCAGAGCGTCGTTGCAACATCCAGCGATTTTTCCCACACGTTGTTTCCAACCATTACGCTGTCAAGCGAACTTCCTGCACGACACGCTGTGCGGACTCAATGGCTCCCTGTATCCACGTATGAGTCAGGGATGCATGTTCACCGGCGAAGAAAATCCGACATTCCGATGAAATGACATCCCGGTAAAGAGCATCATGCTGACCTGGCGCAAACCAACAGAATGCTCCCGCACTCAGTGGATTTGTATCCCAAGACCAGCTGATGACTTTCTCGACCATGCCCTTCTCGCGCAGCTGCGGATGGACCTTGCTGAGATTTTGTAAAGTCAATTCATGACGCTCATCCGGCGAATACGCAGCCAAGCGCCTCGCGGGCTGTCCCCATGTGTACGATGCGAGCATCACGGCCGGCTTTTTCGAAACGCGTGGGTCCCGTGCCGTTTCGTTATCGGATGGGTAGTACGTGATTCCCGTTGGAAGATCGGTCATCCTTCCACCACCGTAAATGCCATCTTCTGTTTCCCAGAAACGACGGGATGTTCGTGCAAAGACCTTAGTACTGGAATCGTAAATGACCTGTCTTGATGCCCGCATCTTGCCTGCACTGAGGCCTGAGAGGAACTCAATTCGGCCCATCACCGATAATGGAACCGTACAGATCATGCAGTCTCCTACAACCTTTTCCCAGCCATCACCCGATGAATAAAACGCAGTCACCTTGCCAGTTACTGCATTTTGTTCAACACGGGTGACTATGCATCCCATGCGAGGCTTGGAGCGGAGCTGTTTCACAAAGGCCGGCAATTCCCGCACCAATGATGATGACCCTTTTGTTGGCACCAGACGCGGGTTGTAGGTTGACGGATGCTAATGCATTAACGGGGGTCACCGTTGTGGCAGCGAGCAGCCCACCGTAGAGAGCACCCAGTAAAACCGACCGACGATTAACCAATCCCGGGCCAGTTTTCAGGCCGGCTGTACCAAGTTTTTCCATGGATGACATTTCCGATTGACATCCAAGCAATCCCTAACATATAGTCGCAACAACACGCTAATAATCAGGAAACCCAGTAAAAATGCCGGGAATTACAACTCAAAGAATCAGAAGCATCTTTGGAGACACTTTCATCAAACAGTTGGAATCCTTAGATCCAACCGTAACCGATGACCGCTGGAAAGCAATCCCGTGGATGACCAATATCATGGCAGCACGGCAACGTTCCGCAAAGGAAAAGCTCCCAATTCTGATGTGGATTATGGTTGGGAATCCGCAGGGATGTACGTGAAACAATGGTCAAAGGGGCCGTCGGTCCTTCTCAGATCCCCGTCTTCAAGCACGGATTAAAGGTAAGTACATCCCGGTTATTGCAAACACGCAGGACTTACAGTATTACCCATCAAAATCGCATACCTGGTTCATGAATCTTGTGAAGTCCACGATGCTCTTCGGGACTAGCACCCGTAGCGGAAGTGTGCTTAGTGGCGATGTCCCCGGACGGTCGCGACTGGACCTGAACCGTCAAATGGTCCAGACATCGGATCCACAGGGAATCTACGTTACAGACTCGGCTGGTAGCCCTTTCGGTTTTACAAATGACCATGGCTACGATGACATCCGGGACTTCTTAAGCATCGCGGACACCAATGTTCGCTCGACCGGGCTCAAGCATGTGTCCGTTCCCGATACCGCTCTGTCGGATATGTTTCACGTTCCGGTTCCAGCGGATGTAACCGTTCTCGAAGTCCTAGAGCGCATCCCGGATGTTCCCGCCGGGTGTTCTCTCTTGAATAAAAGCCTTGGCCGAGACTTTGCATGGATCTGGATGCACGAGCAGAAGTCTATGTACGCATCGCTGATAACACAGACCAAAGCAAACGTTCCAAACAGTGTTACGCAGCGTTTCGGACGGTTTCATTTAGTTGATGGCGTGCGTGGAACGCCTACGCTTTGGGGCAAGTCCGAGGTCAAGCAATGCGAAGGAAGTGTCGCTGTTATTGAACGGTCACCCACTGGCCTTCTAGCGAAACTGCATTGTGATTTTCAAATGAGTACGCGGGACGGAAAGCGGCGATATCGGGGAAAGCTTGATGGCTTGCTTCTGTTCGATACCAGCACACAGCTTTTGCTTGATGCAAGGTGCTTAGCTCAGGGGCTGCACTTTGGCAATGGTGTTTACACGCCGAATGCGCCTAAAGGCGATTATCGACTGCTCACTCGTATACAGATGTCAAGAGGCGAAACTGGTAGGATTGTTCCGCCAGAAAAGGTTGCAACGGATGGCAATATCAGGGAATACAAACATCCCGTTTAAACCTGCCAGATGTCAGATTTTATTCGAGAACATCGCACTCCAACTACATACGAATTAATTCTTTCTGACCTGTCACGTTTGCTGGGTTACACGCGATGACTCCTATAAGGAGATTCATCATGACAGATTTAGCATTTACTCGGCATTCGGCAAGTAGGTCAGCTCAGCGCAGTATTCGGGAGCGTGACATCCGAATGGCAGTTCAATATGGGTATCGCCACTATGAAGGCGATGATGTTGTTTGCTTTCTTGGCAACCGGTGGATACCGGATTGGGTTGATGTCCGAGAGCGGGCAAGGTTGAATGGGACGGTTGTTGTCTTGCGGGACCGTACCGCCATCACATGTTTCAAAAATGTGGACTACCATGCTAGGTTGAAGAAGCGTCCCGTTCGGGGCCGCTCACAACATCGTCAGCGGGTTGCAGACAATCAAGAGAGGCAAGCATATGCAGCTGGTTGAACTTCGTGATGGGCAGGCATTCAGCGGAATCTATGCCTTAAAGACTGCAACACACTATCCGGATGGTGACAGTCCACGGCTTGCATTGACCCTTGGTGACAGTACTGGCTCTCGAAAGGCCGTGATTTGGAAGCCACAGCCTAGAGTCGTCCAAGCAATGCACGTCGCAGAGGCTGTGAAGGTTTCCGGTCGTGTCAATCCACCAGGACGCTATGCAGGTGAGCTGACGGTTGAACAAGTCGAGACTGTGGACGTTACACCAGAGATCCTGGATGCTCTGCTGCCATCGTTTCCAGACACTCACGATGCTGATGTTGAAAAGTTTGATGCATTGATCGAAACCGTCGTCAACCCTCTGTGCAAGAAACTGTTGCATACGTTACTGCATGGTTCGAAGCGTTCGCTGTTCCTAAATGCTGTGGCTGCACGAGAAGTCCATCATGCATACCGTGGTGGACTACTTCAGCACACCTTGGAAGTCGCTGACATTTGTGACACATGCTGTAAACGATTCCCACGCCTGAACCGCGATTTACTGATCACGGGAGCGTTGCTGCACGATTTTGCCAAGCTGGATGAAATGACACACGGCCTTCGTGCAGGTGAATACACGGATAATGGGATGTTAATAGGCCATGTAGCGTATGGCGCTGCCCGCATTATTCACTTGACGCTTGACTGGCCGGAGTCGATGCGTAACCATCTAGCCCACATGATACTCAGTCATCATGAGCGTCCAGAACACGGAGCCGCTAAGGTTCCAGCGACGCCGGAAGCCGTGGTTCTAGCCCACGCGGATGCAATCAGCGCGCATATTGCGATTGGTTTCCGTGCCGTTGACTCAGCTCCTCCTGGAAGCAGCAGCTATCCCTTGGTAGGTCGCTTCTGGTCAACAACGCGCCCCGAGTAGAGCATTTGAATGTCTGTGCCCCTGAGCTGCACGATTAACTACCTTGTGTAGATGACGGGGCACATCGACAACCAATATCCAAACGAAGTCCCAATTGGGTCTACTCCCTACCGTTGGTTCTTCATTATGAATGCTAGATGTACAGCGGACATCAACATCTACTTGATGCGCATAAACGGTTGGCATCGGCAGATATTGCAACCAAGCCAGTCGGTCAATGGCAGGAATTATACTTGGCATCCCGTAACATGACGCTAGCACAATCGGGCCTAGGTGCCCCTTTGGAGCCCAACGCGTAACGAGGCATTCATGAGCAAAGTTGTTCAGATTTTATCGGCAATGGTTGCCGCTGGGGGAATCCTAACGATGACGGCAGGATCGGCAATGGCACAGGTACCTGGTGTCAAGAAGTCTGTTTTTGGTAAGTTGAAATCTGGAGCAGTCGTCCACAAGTTTGTGTTGACGAACGGCAAGATTACCGCTGACATTATGACCCTTGGTGCAACGCTGACGGGAGTTCATGCTCCTGACCGCAACGGCAACATCGCGGATGTCTGTCTGGGTTTTGACAACGTGGCTGGTTACGAAGCTGGGCACCCCTACTTTGGTAGTACGGTCGGCCGAGTTGCCAACCGTATCGGCAAAGGAAAGTTCAAGTTGGATGGTTCAAGCTACCAGCTTGCGACAAACAATGGACCAAACCACTTGCATGGCGGCGTCAAGGGATGGGACAAGGTTATTTGGCAAGCAGAGGTTGTCAAGAACAATGCTGGCCCAAGTGTTCGGTTCCGATACACCAGCAAAGACGGCGAGGAAGGCTATCCTGGTCTTTTGAAGGCCGAGATTACGTATACGTTGACACGCTCCAATGCCGTTCGTATGGAATACCGTGCGACCACGACAAAGGCAACGCCGATTAACATGACCAACCACGCCTACTTCAATCTGGCTGGTCAGGGCACAATCCTAAACCATAGCGTTCATCTGAATGCATCTAAGTACACACCAGCGGATGCGACATTGCTACCAACCGGCAAAATCGTAACGGTGACAGGTACTCCGTACGACTTTACAACGATGCACGCAATCGGTGACAATATCGCCCAAACGGATGGCGAGCCAAATGGCTATGACCTGAACTATGTTGTTGATGGAAAGCCAAACGCATTCCGTAAAGCAGCAACTGTTTCGGAACCAAATAGCGGGCGCGTCCTTGAAGTTTGGTCGGATGAGCCAGGTATCCAGTTTTACTCTGGCAACTTCCTCGATGGAACACTCAAGGGTAAGTCGGGTCAGGTGTACGAGCGCAACTACGGATTCTGCCTAGAATCACAGCATTATCCAAACTCGATCAACACGCCATCGTTCCCTTCCACTGTACTGCGGCCCGGTCAGACCTATCGTCAAAAGACTGAGTATCGTTTTCTCGTTGGAAAGTAGTTCTCGCTAATAGAACAGCGCCGATGTCCATTCGACATGCGGCGCTGTTTTTTTGAAACTCTTCGCTCTACCAAGACCCAAAATTTATTTGTTTCAAGACCAAGCACAAAAGAATCGAGTTGTCGATAACCTTTACCTTAGTGCGGCCTTAATGGAATCCAGCCTGTCGCGTAGCTCAATAGGAACCGTTTCGCCAAGCGATGTGAAATACGCTGCAATCGCGTCCACTTCAATCATCCATGCAGCCTTGTCAACACTTGTAAGGAGTTCAATAGCTGCCTCTGAGATATCAACATCCTTGAGGGTAAGGTCACTCCGAATTGGAAGGTTTCCAACAGGCGTCGTTTCGACATCCACTGAGCCACTCACACGTTCCGAAATCCACTTGATCGCATGGATGTTTGCACCGAATCCTGGCCAGATATACTTTCCAGATTCATCTTGCCGAAACCAGTTGACAGAAAACACCTTTGGCAGAACCGGAACGCATTCGGTCATTGTCAACCAGTGTCCAAAATAGTCACAGATGTTGTAGCCACAGAATGGCAGCATCGCCATTGGGTCACGGCGTAGTACTCCAACAGCACCGGTCGCGGCAGCAGTCGTTTGCGATGCCATACTCGCGCCGTAGAGGACACCTTGCGTCCAATCCTGAGCTTCCATCACCAATGGGATGGTTGTCGGCCGACGCCCTCCGAAGAGAATCGCATCTATCCGAACCCCTTCTGGATTGTTCCAGCTGTCAGAAAGTGTTGCGCAGTTTGTCAGTGGGCTGGTGAAGCGGCTATTTGGATGAGCGAGCGGGCCAGCACAATCGCCAACTGTGCGAGATCTCCCCTGCCAGTCCAGAACGGATGTGTCGACATCAAGTGGCTTCATCCCTTCCCACCAAGGGTTACCATCGGATGTCACAGCAACATTGGTAAAAACAGTGTCGCGTTCGGTCATTGATAAAGCAACGGGGTTTGTCTTTTCACTTGTTCCCGGAGCAACACCGAAAAAACCATATTCAGGATTAACGGCGTAAAGTCCATCTTTTCCCGGACGCATCCACGCGATGTCATCGCCCAAAACCCGTATATCCCAGCCATCGAGAGATGACTGTAGCATTGCCAAGTTTGTCTTGCCGCACGCCGATGGAAACGCTGCAGCTATATGCTGTCGCTCACCAGCGGGTGTCGTGAGCTCAATGATTAGCATATGTTCTGCTAACCAACCGGTGTCACGAGCCATCACGGATGCCAAGCGCAAAGAATGACACTTCTTTCCAAGGAGTGCATTCCCGCCGTAGTTCGACCCAAAGGACCAGATTTCACGGGTTTCAGGAAAATGACATACCCATCGGTTATATGGATCGAGTTCGCCAGTACAGTGCATCCCCCTGACCACGTCAAGTGGATCCGCCGAAATCAATGCATCGAGTACATCAGGTCCCACACGGGTCATCATGGACATCGACAATGCAACGTACGGTGAGTCCGTAACCTCTATGCCGAACTGTGTAAATACTCCGCCAAGTGGTGCCATCGCATAGGGAATAACATACATCGTTCGCCCGACAAAGCTTCCAGCGAACAACCCATTAAGGGTTTCTCTTGCGACCTGCGGATCCAGCCAGTGATTCGTCGGCCCAGCATCACGTTCGTGCAGTGAGCATATAAACGTTCGATGCTCCATACGCGCGACATCTGTTGAGTCACTTCGATGGAGCCAGCGTTCATTTCCACTGAGGGGTTCAAGGAGGCCATCCTCAATCATCCGGGTCTTGAGGATAAGCAGCTGTTCCGGTGAAGCGATAAAAACTTCTGTATTGTCAGGCTGACAATGTGTGATGATTTCCTGCAACCAGCGATCTAAAAGCTCTACCCCAAGCATTGCACAGACCCTCCGTAAAGGTGCCACAAGTTAGGACAGTCTACATTCCTAGTGCAGTCCCACAATCCATTGATACCCCATAATAGGCCCTGCTGGTTCCAAAGAACGCCGATGATATCAGTTAATGTTACCGGTTGGTTTTTTGTTGGTGGAGCTGTCTGAGATGCGTAATTCCAACTTAATCAGACCTTTATCCGACTTTGTACCGCTACAAGAGCATCCATCGCAGCTGGATGTCTTTGTAAAGAGTTTGTAAACACGAATTGCAATCGTGTAGCATGCCCAAGCGACGAATGTGTAGGCAAGGATGTCCGTGATCACGCATTCACCGCCAATACGATAGTACGCACAATGAATGCGGCTACCCATGCGAGCACTAAATACGAAACCGATTGTAGCAATGGCCATTTCCAGCCATTAGTCTCGCGACGCATGACAGCAAACGTGCTCATACATTGCTGTGCGAACGCGAAGAATGCGAGGAGCGCCGCCCCTGTCCCGATATCATAGGCAGGATTTCCCGTGATGGGATCCTTTTCGGCACGCATCCGGGCTCCGACAGCAACGCCCAGGTGGTCGTCATCCTCACTGGACTCAACATTGTAAATGGCACCCATCGCCGCCACAAAGACTTCACGTGCCGCGACACTTGCCAACAAACCGATTCCGATTTTCCAGTCCATCCCAAGTGGCTTCAGGACTGGCTCGACAAGCGTCCCGACGCGGCCTGCATAGGTTGAGCGTTCGTATTCCTTGGGTGACTTGCCCTCAATCTTCGGGTGGCTACTGAGAAACCAAAGCGCGATTGAGATAGCGAGAATCATCGTTCCAGCCCGCTTAATAAACAGCCATGCCTGATCGATTGACTCGCGCATGATGCGCCCGATGCGCGGAAATTTGTAAGCAGGAAGCTCGAGCATAAATGTACTCGGAGCTGCATTCATCGCTGTCCGCGACAGTATCGCAGCGACACCAAACGACATCGCAATACCAGAAATAAACAGCCCAACCATGCATAAAGCACGTCCATCGAGCGATGCAACGCCGATGTTGACACGCCATGTTGCTGGAATAAACGCAGCGATCAGCATCGTGTAAACAGGGATACGTGCCGTACATGGAATCAGCGGAATGACGAACATTGTGACCAAGCGTTCCCGCCCAGATTCGATGGTCCTAGTGGCCATGATTCCCGGTACGGCGCAGGCAAAGCTTGAAAGCATTGGAATAAATGATTTCCCATGTAAGCCAACGCGGTACATAAAGCGGTCAAGAAGGAATGCGCCTCTGGCAAGGTAGCCTGAGTCCTCAAGTAATCCAAGGAGAAATAGTAGCGTCAGGATTTGAGGGAGGAAGACCACTGTGTTTCCAACTCCCCCAATGACACCCGCAATAAGCAGATCACGCAGCTCACCCGCGGGCATCGATGACAGGACTAGCGTTCCCAGAGAGTCAATCCCTGAGTTTATCCACTCTGCAGGAATCTGAGCCCACGTAAAAATGGCATGAAAGACGAGTGTGATAATCGCTAGGAATACG
>CAIYBQ010000170.1 GCA_903924445.1 uncultured Armatimonadota bacterium
GACGGTATCAAGGCCATCTGGAAAGGTCGTGATTGCCGGCCGAAGCGCTGCGGCATCGACTGCATTTTCGATTTCATCCGCCGTCGCACCCGGCTTTGCAAGGAGGAGGTTCTCCCGAATCGTCCCTGGAAAGAGCACGGTTTCCTGGAGCACAGTTGCGTAGATGTTTCGAAGGCTTTCCGGGTCGAGCTGAGATGCGGGGATATTGTTGATGCTGACATTTCCGGAGACGGGATCAATGAGGCGCAGCAACAGTCCAATGAGGGTGGATTTTCCGATACCCGTTGGTCCCGTGAGCGCGATGACATCCCCTTTGCGTATCGAGATACTGACATCCTGCAAAATCGGATGCGCTTCATCATAGGCAAAGCTGACATTTTTGAGGGAAATCTCTGTGATGTCGGTGGGGATGGCTTGTGGGTTGGTGGGCACGGGGACATCGGTGTCCGTTTGCAGGAGAAAGTCAATCCGTTCGAGGCTAACGAGCTGGGTTTGTAGGCTCGCCCACTTCTTACCGATGGTGCGGATGGGCGTGTAGATTTGACCGAGATAGTGGATGCCCAGGATGACCTGACCTGGCGAAAGGGTACCGTGCGCTGCGGCATCGGCGCCGACATACAGTGCTCCCGCAAGCCCAATCGCGCAGAGCACCTGTACGGCAGCCCCGAGGCTGCTGTCAAGCCAAGCAATCCGAATGCGTCGGGCGACTGCACTTTCGGCGATGGTTCGATACCGTGCTAGGGTATAGCTTCGCAGGTTGTAGGCTTTTACGGTTTGCAGGCCTGAGAGCGCACTTTCGATGATGCCAAGGGCCTGACTTTCCTGTTGCTTTGCGGCGCGTGCGGTGGATTTGAGGGCTGGCCGCGTTGTTCGTCCGATCACGATAAGGATGGGGCCAAGGACGAGGGCGATCAGCGCGAGCTGAAGGTTGAGGGTGAGCAGCGCTGCGGTCATCGCGATGATGGACAGTGTTGCCGTGAGTACGGGTAGCGCACCTTCAAGGAGAATCCACTCTAGAGCCTGGGTGTCGGTTTGGATGCGGTAGAGGGCATCCGCGGTCCCGGATGTCAGGTGGCTTGCAATCGAACGCTTTTGTGCCGCATCAAAGCATTGTCCACGCAGCTCGACGGTGACCTGTTGTCCCGTGCGTGTGGCGACGATGCTGCTGGCCATATTGATCACCTGCTGGATGACGGCAAAGCCGACGCTTGCGATGGCGAGTGTGAGGAGGCTGTTTGTCCAGGATGCCGGCAAGAAGCTGAGGGCTTTTGATTTTCCGCTGATGGAATCGATTGCTGCTTGGAGCGGGAGTGGTGTTAGGACGGAGACACCGGCACCGATGGCTTCGAGCGCTATCAGAGAAACCAGTGCGCCAACGTGTTTTTTAGCGGTGTTAGTAACTAGTGACCCGCGCAAATCATCGCCATCCTGTACTTGGAGAATGGTATCGACTCAAGCCCAAGCTCTGCGAGTTCAGCCAGAAATCCTGCGGGAGGTGCATCCTCAAACTTTACTTCGAGGACCCGCCCATCAATAATGGGTTTTGCTTCGGCTCCGCGCTGCGGAAGGATAAAGTCATGCATCGGAACCGCACGGACATCGTGGTCGAGGGTAACACGCAGGTCAATACCATCCACGATTCCCATATACGCCTGGCGGGTATACGAAACGAGCTGAGTGGGCCGTAGTGTGTTTGCTTCGATGTCGCGGGCAAACCATTTTGGTTTTGGACTTGTTGCCAGGGTATCGATGTCAGCGGCCTTTACGGTTGAGCGGTGTTTAACGACCTGTCCTGGGGCCGGTTTGGCTTTGTATTCAACGTGGATGATGTCTTCTAGACCGTACCGTCGCAGTCGCCATTTTCCGGGGAGCTCTCGCGTAAACGATGCGAGCATCGGTGTATCGAGGTAGAGGCTGGCCACCGAATAGGTGCCATCCCCTCCGCCGTAGGTATCGGGGCCAAGCGTCGTCGCAAGCTTTCCCAGCAAGGTATCGACTATAGTTTCATCGACAATGAACTTGAGCTCGGTGCCAGTACGAACATGTGTAGCGCTTGCTTCTGTTGATGTCATTTATTGTTGTGGTCTCCCGGGACCACCATCCAACGTCCCACGCGGGACATCCCGAACGGCTTTGTATCACGCTGCTCTGTGGTGTGACGCGTACGTTTTGTATCGCAAGCTTTGTCCGTGCTGCTAACGCAAAAAGTACCCGCATTCAAACTATTGTGCTTTATGAATAACTGGATTGTTGGCATCCCCGTGACACGTTTGCAGACACTGGAGATGATCCAGTGTGACTGCCGGATATACGCATGGGCGGTGTGAGAGTGTGATGCGTACATCCACGCCGAAATTAAGGCCGTCCGGGACCACCTGGCCCCATGCTACGGGGTGTAACTCCGGCTGATTTGCCACTTAGCTGCAGCTTGACCTGCTCAATACGTTGTTTGATGAAGTCGTTTAGGTTGACATTTCGACCTAAACCGCCGGGGCCACCGGGGCCACCCGGACCACCGAAAGGCCCGCCAGGAAATCCATCACCCTCTGTCGCTGGTAGCTGAGCGGTGCTCTCAAGCTTCAGGCCATTGGCTGAGAATTTCAGGATGCGGTTGCCACTCACGACGAAAATGGCATCCTTGGTTGCCGACGCAGCAGCCGGAGCTGAGAAGCCACCCGGACCATCTGGACGTCCCGGACCCCCGGGGCCTTGCATCTTTTCTTCAAGCTTTTTGACAGGGACAACACGTTCCGTCAACAGGTCGACATCCGGGGTGATGCCTTCAAGGATCGTAACCGCTGCTTTACACGAGGCGAGATAGCTTGCCTTTGCAGTCGGCACGGTGAGAAACCGC
>CAIYBQ010000171.1 GCA_903924445.1 uncultured Armatimonadota bacterium
AGTCCTCGGTGGCTGTAGTCTCCGTGGCGGCGAAGGCAGCGTGGTTGGCGTTGTCCTAGGAGCAACCCTGCTTCGTGTCCTACAAAACCTTGTAACCCTGCTGCACATCCCATCATCACTGGAATTCGCCGTAACGGGCGCAGTTATCATGGCGGGTGTTCTCACGGATGAAATCCTCCGCCGACGACGAAAGGCATAAAACGATGGCAAACCTTCCTATCGCAGTACAGCTCTACAGTGTCCGCCACGAAGCAGAACAAGATCTGCCTGGAACCTTGGCGAAGATTCGTGCCATGGGGTTTGAGGGTGTTGAGTTTGCCGGCTGGTATGGACACAGCGCAGCGCAGATTCGAACCTGGCTGGATGCCGAAGGCCTCCGCGTAGCCGGCGCGCACGTCGGAATCGAAACCCTTCAAGGCGATCAGCTCGAGGCATCGGTTGAATTCGCACACACCCTTGGCAACGAGTTTCTCATCGTCCCTTGGCTGCCAGCATCAACCAATGCGGAATGGAAGCAAGCCGCGCTAGACCTCAGTGCTATCAGTGCCGCGCTTGCCCCTCACGGACTTCGTACCGGCTACCATAACCACGACAAAGAGTTCAAAGTTCTCAGTGGCGAGACAGAACTTCCTTGGGATGTCTTTTTCGGGAATGCGGATCCATCGGTGGTGATGCAGTTTGACACCGGAAATGCACTCTCAGGCGGCGGAGATGCGCTTCCGTTTCTAAATGCCTACCCAGGGCGCGCAACCACGGTTCACCTCAAAGACTACGATGTCGCGAATAACAGCTACGCGCCGCCGGTCGGCGAAGGGGATGTCCCATTTGCTGAAATTTTCGATGTATGCGAAACCACCGGAGGCACCAAGTGGTACATCGTGGAATATGAAGATGAAGCCCTCCCTGCCCTCGATGGCATCAACCGGTGTCTTCAAAACCTGCGAAAGCTGGGCAAGTAGTGATCGAACAAACGAAGGTGGTACTTGTTACCGCCTTCGAGCCTTTTGGGGACTCGGATGTAAATGCATCTCAGACAATCCTAGAGCGACTTGCAGCTGCAGCGCCAAGCCTACGAACCGGCACGCTCCCAGTACGACGGAACACGGTTTATCAAGCACTGACAGGGCTTGTCAAAGAACATTCTCCTAATGCGATTGTTATGCTGGGCGAGGCTGGCCCCGAGGAAGTCATCCGCCTGGAGCTAGTCGCCCTCAATCATGATGATTTCCGAATGCCAGACAATGATGGCGTTGTAGCGGAACCATCCCGGATTGTTGATGCGGGTCCCGATGCCTACTTTAGTAACCTAAATGTCCATTCCATCGAGACTGTCGTTCCCGTGGATGACAGCCACGCAAATGTCACCATCTCGCTAACCGCAGGATCGTTTTTGTGCAATCACACCTATTTCCTTGCACGACACTTTCACGCGGCCATTCCCGCGTTGTTTATTCACATCCCCTGTCTACGCGAGGAAACCCACACCCCGGATGCATTCGACCGGGTTACACGTTCCGTAAATTGCATCGTCCAAGAAATCACCGCTACACTAGCGGCATCCACTCCCGATTAGGTCCGCATGACTGAAAACTATCAACTTACTACGCTTCCCAATGGCCTTCGCATCGTTTCCGAGAATGTGCCGCATGTAGCATCCGCTGCTGTCGGATTCTGGGTTCAAGCCGGGTCACGCGATGAAACCTATGAGGAACAGGGCCTTTCCCACTTTTTAGAGCACATGGTGTTCAAAGGCACCACAAAACGTCCATCCCCGAAACAGATTGCAGATGAAGTGGATGCTATAGGCGGTTACATGAATGCCTTCACGGACCGTGAGCATACGTGTTACTACATGCGGACGCTTGCTGGGGATGTCACAACAGCCATTGATATCCTTTCCGATATGCTGACCGATCCGCTATTCCCCGTCGAAGAGACACACCGCGAGCGTGGCGTGGTTCTGGAAGAGATCAAGCAGCGGGACGATGACCCTGAAGACCTCGTCCATGACATTTTCGCAGAAACACTTTTTCCAAAACATGCATTAGGCGTACCAGTCATCGGGCGTGCTAATGTCATCGCGACGGCAGAACCAGAGCACCTCCGCAAGCTGATGGCTGAGCGCTACCAGGGGAACCGCATCACTATTGCCCTCTCTGGAAATGTCAACCACGACCTTGTCGTTGAGCAAATAATTGCTGCCATGGGACACCTTGGCCGCGGAACAGCAAGAACTCCGCTTGCTCTACCAACGGTCTGTACGGGACGGAACTATGTTTCCGAAGATACGGAGCAGGTTCACTTCTGCCTCGGACAGCGGGGACCAAGCCACCATACAGATGACCGCTATGCCGCGATGCTCCTTGACTGCATCATTGGTGGAAGCATGGGCTCACGTCTGTTTCAGGAAATCCGGGAAAAACGCGGCTTGGCGTACTCCATCGGCTCCTATGTACAACCGTACGATGAGATTGGCGTCACCGGAGCCTACGGTGGAACATCGATGGAATCGTTCGAGCTTTGCCTCGATGTCATCCAAACAGAGTTTGCAAAGCTCCGTACATCGGGTGTTGAGGCAGGTGAGCTGTCCCGCGCAAAGACACAATTCCGAAGTGCGTTGATTATGGGGCAGGAATCGATGTCGAGCCGGATGACTCGTCTTGGCAAGGCTCTCTTAACATATGACGAGATCACACCATTGGATGAAGTCGTGAGCAGGATTGACCGCGTGACGCTCGCCGATGTCCAAACAGCTGCTGAGAACTACTTACCAAAGTCATTGGATGATTGTGCGGTTGTCGCACTGGGACCATTTGGAGATTCAGAATGATTCGCGTTGCTGTGACCGGCTATCTTGGTCGGATGGGTAGTGAAGTTGTACGTGCGGTGACTGCGGAAGCTGATATGGAAGTGGTTGCAGCGATCGAAGTCGGTGACAATCTCGCGGCCTCGCTCACAGAATCAAAAGCGCAGGTGATGGTCGATTTCACTATTCCAGAAACCGCGTTCAGCAACATTATTACTGCATTGGAGTGTGGTGTCATTCCCGTGGTCGGGACAACAGGTCTCACAGCAGCGCAGCTGTCAGAGTTGGATACCCGCTCCAAAACGCTTGGAATTCCGGTCCTTGTGATACCAAACTTTGCGATTGGTGCGGTCCTCATGATGCAGATGTCTGCGATGGCAGCAAAGTATCTCCCGGATGCCGAAGTCATTGAGTACCACCACGAAAAGAAAGTCGATGCACCTAGCGGCACGGCAATGAAAACGGCACAGATGATTCATGAGAGCCGTACACAAGCACCATCTCCACTGCCATCAGGTGCGTTCGAATCCGTCCAAGGTGCTCGCGGCGGGATGGCATTTGAAACAGTCCCCGTCCACGCTGTACGTCTCCCAGGATATGTGGCAAGCCAGGAAGTAATCTTCGGAGCTCCCGGGCAGCGTCTGTCAATTCGCCATGACTCCATCGATAGAACCAGTTTTATGCCTGGCGTCGTGCTTTCCGTGCGAAAGGCCATCGGGAGAACAGGCTTGACCTATGGCCTTGAGCACTTGTTAACCTAATGTCGTCCTCGCGAATGCTGGTACCAAAGTCATCTCGACTAGCCCGACGGTTAATGTTTGGCTACGCGATCCCGCTATTCGTTCTCGTCGTAGCCGGCCTCCTTGTCCCCATGTACCTATGGGTCACATTGGACCGCTATCGCGTTACCTATGATGTCCATTTAGACCTTCATAATCGCTGTCTATCCATGCGGAGTGCGTTGCTGGACTATCGGGACATTGTTTATCAGCGTGTTCAGGAGCCTCCAAATCGCGTACGCCGGTCTAGGGAAGGTGCCCGCGATGATTACAAGATGGCGTCCATCGGGATACTGCAATGGCTGCAGGACAACCCGGATGCGGCCGTGGAAGCCATGTTCCTGCAAGCAGATCAGCTAGCCGCAGACTTCATCAAGTCAACCTACCAGGCAGGACTCGGAGAATCCTCTCAGCAACGCTTTACCAAAACACAGCTTGCGCTGGACACTTTAGTTTCCGTCACTGGCAAGGTTCGCGATACCGATTTGGTTGCAGCAACACGTGCTGACATGCTGCGAAATACATCGTTTGTCGCCTTCCCGACTCTCGCGGTTCTCCTTGCACTCACTATCGGACGCATTGTAGCGTTCAGCCTCGTCCGCCCACTCATCGGGCTAACCAAGGCGGCTGTCAACATTGAAACCAATGGCGCAGATGAGCGACTCCTAGATGAAACCCTTGACCCTCCAGATGAGATTGGAGACTTGCGGCGTGCTTTCCGAAGTATGGCCAATGCGATCATCAGACGTGAACAGGAGCTGATCAATCGCAACCTTGCGCTGGATGCAGCCAACAAGCGAGTCGAAGCAGTCCTAAACACCACAGAAGATGGTATTGCTTTCATCGATAGCCATGCGATGTTCACCATTGTCAACCAGCCATTTCTGCAGATTTTGCAAATCGAAGGTAATCAGCTCCTAGGAAAGACTTTTATCGCTACGGCTCGCCATTTGTTCCGACATGTCCGGGATCTTCCCACAGTCATTAACCGTCTGCGTGACCTAGTTAGAACTCCCCATTCAAATCTTTTGATGACGGTCTACCTCAGCGGTGAACGCACGCGAATCATTCGGGTAGCGAGTGTCGGCGTTAGAGCAGAAACGGCACCGGGTGCCGGGTCTGAGTGGCTGGGACGGATTATTACTCTCCGTGATGTCACGCGCGAAACAGAAGTCGACCGCATGAAGACTGAGTTTGTCTCAACTGTCTCTCATGAGCTCCGTACTCCCTTGACGGCAATCAAAGGCTATCTTGATCTGATGCTGGATGGTCAGGCAGGACACATCACAGCAACACAACGCGAATTCCTGTCACTGGCGGGTGAATCAACCGACCGGCTGACAACACTCATCAACGACATCCTGGATATCTCACGCATCGAAGCCGGCGGTACCCGCCTGAGAAGAATCCCAACAGACTATCGTTCGGTTGTTCAGCACGTTGTCCACATGCTGACGGGTCAGGCAAAGGCAAAGGGCATTGCCCTTGGGATGCAGTTCACAAAGATTAACCCGTGGGTTGAAGGAGATCCTGACCGCATCTCACAGGTGATGTTTAATCTTGTTTCAAATGCGATCAAATACACCCCACCACAAGGGAAGATCACGATTCGGGTCACCTGCGACGATGATGTGGTTACAACACAGATTACAGACTCAGGTTCAGGGATTTCACCCGAGGACCTTGAGCGTGTCTTTGAACGCTTTTACCGAGCAGACAACTCATCCACCCGCGAAACAGGTGGCACAGGCTTGGGCCTTGCGATAACCAAGGCACTCGTAGAGCGCATGGGCGGCAGCGTAACCGTTAACAGCACGATCGGCCTTGGAACAACATTCACGATAAGCCTGCGCCGTGCCGCTGCGACACCGACGAACGGCATCCCGACAGATGAGGAAACACTACGCCTGTACCTCGTTGTGGATGGAGATCCGATCCGGAGGCAATCCACAGCTAGTGCGCTGCGCGGTCACCGTAACGCCGTTTCAGCCGCAACATCTACGGGAGAAGCCCTAAGACGCTCGCGGGGACTCCGACCAGATTGTATTGTGCTTGCACCGTTTTCATCAGGAGTGGATGCCCCTTCTCTTCTGTCTGATCTTCGCGCGAGTGCCCTGACAGCACACATCCCGATTCTTCTAACAGGTTTGGGTGAGAGCGCGCTAGTCATTCCGGAAGCAGACAG
>CAIYBQ010000172.1 GCA_903924445.1 uncultured Armatimonadota bacterium
AACGAGATAGTACACATCGATTATGTTCATGGTAGATAGAAGGAATGCAGGTGACGCAAGAAACCAAGTGGAAACGCGATCAAAGCGGCAAGTGGGCGCGTGTTGAGACATCCGCAAAACCCATCGTTGCGGCACCAATTCCTCCGAGTCGCCCTGATCCCGTCCCGACGGTAACGTTTCGTACCCGCACTGGGAAACCAATCACAAGCATTGCAGCAATGGCAAAGCTTGCTGTCGTCGCCAGTGCTAACACGATTGGTATCCATAGGGGGCCCGATTCCCGGCCCCTGTTAGTTTCAGCATCATCAACCATTTCTGGACTAACGCTAACACAAACGGGCATTCTGGCATCCTTGAAGGATGGTCATCTGTGCGAACATGACATCACTACAGGGAGAATCCGCCTCACATCGCCAGATCTTGGCGGTACACCGGCGGGTCCGGCGCTTGCTGCTCAGGATGGTTTTGTTGTCACACTGGAATCCGGGTCCATCATTGCTGTTTCTGGCAAGCTCGCCCCGAAGTGGCGCTTTACGCCTCCATCCGGAACATTTGGCTTCCAGCCCGCCGCAAGTGTTGGCCGCGGCATCTATGTTCCTGGTGAATCAACGCTTTTTCGCTTGGATGCATTATCAGGATTGGTGAACTGGAGTACCGATATCGGTGACCGAGGCTGCATCACGCCTTCCGTTGTCGCCGGGCTTACAATTACAGCTTCGACGGGCGGTGGAATCCGTTGCCTAGATGCCACAACCGGAAAGCCGCGCTGGCGTATCGGCCCTGATGTCACTGGCAGCACTACATGGACAGGTATCGCATCCGCTGGATTACGGATGATCGCTGGGACGCAACAGGGGGATGTCGTTTGCATCCATCGGGAAACGGGACGCCTTGAGTGGGTTAGGACAGGGCTTGGGCGGGTGATGTTTCCTCCAGCAGGTGACGTAAAGCACGGATGTGCCGTAGTATTTGTGCAGGATACGGATGCCGGCATACCGGCGGAAGTACTTGGCCTCGACCTGCGCAGTGGCAGGACGATGTGGCGAGCCCGAGTTGGAAATCTGGATGCTGCGCCGGTCCTGACGGGCGACCGGCTTTGGATAGCATCTACTACAGGAACACTATATGCCTTCGATTATGGATAAAATGGGCTGCCAGGCCTATACCTTCAATCAATTCCCTGTTTTTGAAGCGATTGAGCTCTGTGCAAAGAGTGGCGCCAAGGTCATCGAGTTCTATCCAGGCCAACGCCTCGGTGGAAACCTCCAAGGCGCGCTGGATCAAAATTCACCAAAGAGTGTGATTAAGGCTGTTCAGGATGCCTGTTCGGCGAACGGTGTCCGCCCGGTCGCATTCGGCGTTGCTGGCCTCGGACAGAACGAAGCAGAGAACCGCAAGCTCTTCGAGTTTGTCAAGGCACTTGGCGCTGAGACAATCACCACTGAACCAGATGCGACAGCAATGGACCTGATCGAAAAGCTGGCTGTCGAATACACCATCAAGGTTGCAATTCACAACCACCCAGGAAGCCCAGCCAATCCAAACTACAAGTACTGGGATCCAAAATACGTCTTGTCGTTGGTTCAGGGACGAAGCCCACTCCTCGGTGCGTGTGCTGACACCGGCCACTGGGTCCGCAGCAATATCAAACCTGTTGATGCGATGCGTATCTTGAAGGGGCGTCTGCTTGGAAGCCACCTGAAGGACTTGAACAAATTTGGACCTGGCGCAACGGATGTTCCATATGGAAATGGTGTTTCCGATATCGCTGCCATCCTCGATGAATTCGCTAAGCAAAAGTTCACCGGTCATTTCTCCGTTGAGTATGAAATCAATGGTCGTGGACCTGTAGAAGCAGTCGGACAGTGCATCGGCTATGCACGGGGATACTGCGCTGGACGCAAAATCTAAACGGATTGGTACTGTTTAGTAACATCACCCGGCGGATTACCGCCGGGTGTTTGCATGTTGGCATCAAATCAGGATAATCTTTCCTTCGGTAGCGGACTGGCCGATGTTGTCCCGGAGGCGCCTGATCAACTAAGGAATAGGAAATTACAATGCCGGTACGTGTTGGTATCAACGGTTTTGGGCGGATTGGCCGCCTTAGCTTTAGGGCAATTGTTAACAAGTATGGTCTCGATGGCGATGTGCAAGTCGTCGCTCTCAATGACCTCACGGATGCTGCAACCAATGCGCATTTGCTGAAGTACGACTCGAACTACGGTCCATTCGATGGCACAGTCGAAGCTGATGGCAACGACCTCGTTGTCAATGGCAAAAAGATTCGTGTCTTTGCTGAGAAGGATCCAGCTGCGATTCCTTGGGGCTCTGAGGATGTCGATATCGTTGTCGAATCGACAGGCTTCTTCACCGATGCAACCAAGGCTGTTGCGCATCGGCGTGATTCCGTCAAGAAGGTCGTTATCTCGGCTCCTGCCAAGAACGAAGATCTTACGATTGTTCTGGGTGTGAACGATGATGTCTACGACCCTGCAGTGCATCATGTCATCTCGAATGCAAGCTGTACGACCAATGGTTTGGCACCAGTCGCAAAGGTTCTCCACGAAAACTGGGGCATCGAAAGCGGACTGTTGACAACCGTGCATGCCTACACAAACTCGCAGCGCACAGTTGACACGGCAACCAAGGATCTCCGTGATGCGCGTGCAGCAGCGATGAACATCGTTCCTGCTGCAACCGGTGCAGCGCGTGCTGTTGGACTCGTGATTCCTGCCCTCAAGGGTAAGTTCACCGGTATGGCATTCCGCGTACCAACCCCAACCGTGTCGGTGGTTGACTTCACAGCAATGCTTGAAAATGAAGCATCCGTTGCCGAAATCAACGCTGCGATGAAGGCTGCTGCCGAAGGTCCTCTCAAGGGCATTCTTCGCTACACGGAAGAGCCACTCGTTTCCACGGACCTCCGTGGTGATGAGCATAGCTCGATCTTCAGTGCAATCGACACCATCACACTTGGCAAGCATGTCAAGGTTGTCAGCTGGTATGACAACGAGTGGGGCTATTCCAACCGTATTGCAGACCTCTTGAAGTTCCTTGCTGACAAAGGCTTCTAAGTCAAACTGACACAGCCCCCTTCGTCCACGTCAGGGCGAGGGGGGCTTTTTTGTTTGGGAGAACACAACATGGACTGGAACCAGGCTTACCTCGATGCGAACACACCTTGGGACAAAGGTATGCCAAGTCCCGTCTTAGTTGAACTTCTTGGCGAACTTTCCATTAATGCCAAGATTGTCGTGCCCGGTTGCGGAACCGGTAACGATATCGTCGCACTGCTTGATGCAAATCCCACATCTGTTATCGGCATTGACATCGCGCCGGAGGCCATCGCAAGGCTCCGTAAACGCTTCGATGGCAACCCCGTCGTTCATCCAGTTCTTGGCGACTTTGTACTGCATGCTAAAGAGCATCCAGCATCGGCGGATGTCGTGATCGAGCACACCTGTTTTTGCGCTATTCCCGTTGCGATGCGCAGTGCATACGCATCAGCGTGTTCTCAAATCCTTCGCCCGGGTGGCAAAGTGATGGGCGTGTTTTATTGGATGCCACGTGACACGGATGACATCACAATCGGACCACCCTTTCAGACATCGGAGGCTGAGTTACACGAGCTTTTTGGCCCTGATTTTGATCTTCACATCAGCGTGGCAAGCGTTGGATTCCCCGATAGGGTTGGGCGTGAGTTGCGCGTTGTTATGACCAGACGGCCGATTGTAAACGACGAGCGGACCCAAGGGTCGGTATAATGCGCCGACATGAGTAAGCAAACAATCCAAGATATCGATGTTCAAGGCAAGCGCGTACTGGTACGTGTTGACTTTAATGTGCCGCAAGAAGATGATGGAACCATCACCGATGACCGTCGTATCGCCGCGGCTATTCCGACGTTGAAGGCACTCCTCGATGGTGGTGCACACCTGGTTGTCATGAGCCACCTTGGTCGCCCAAAGGGTAAGATTTCCGCTGAATTCTCTCTTGCACCTGTTGCTGAGCGTCTTCAAACGTTGATCGGCACCGATGTCCACCTCGCGACGGCAACCGAAGCAGATCCTCTTGGCATCACAACTGTTTCCCCATCTGATGCGTACATTTCGCTCCTCGAAAACACACGCTTTACGGCGGCCGAGGAAGCAAACGATGCTGACCTGTCAGCACAGCTTGCATCACTCGCTGATGTCTATGTCAACGATGCGTTTGGTGCAGCACACCGCGCACATGCATCCACAGAAGGCGTTGCCACCGTCCTTCGCTCACAAGGCAAGCCCTGTGTTGCAGGTCTCCTCATGGATAAGGAAATCGCGTACCTCGGCGGTGCGCTTAAAACACCTGCACGGCCATTTGTCGCCATTCTTGGTGGAGCCAAAGTCAAAGACAAAATCAAGGTCATCGATGCGCTCCTCCCAAAGGTAGACTCGCTGATTGTTGGTGGCGGGATGTCGTACACATTCAACAAAGCCGCTGGTCGTGAAATCGGCAAGTCGCTCCTTGACAGTGATTCGCTCCCATACTGTGCCAGCCTCCTCGGAAACGAGAAGTTGGTGCTTCCTGTTGATGTTGTGGTTGCCGGTGCATTCAGCAACGATGCGCCAAGCACCATCGTTCCAAACACCGCAATGCCAGCGGATCAGGAAGGTCTTGACATCGGCCCTGAGACGATCGAGAAGTTTGCTGCGGTCATTCGTGGTGCAAAAACTGTCATCTGGAATGGCCCCATGGGCGTCTTTGAAATGCCTAACTTTGCCAAGGGCACAAAAGCGATTGCAGATGCCATGGCGGATGCAACAGCAGCAGGGGCAATCACGATTGTTGGTGGCGGTGACTCTGCTGCTGCAGTGGAACTGCTCGGCTATGCAGATCGCATGAGCCACATTTCGACGGGTGGAGGCGCGAGCCTTGAGTTTCTCGAAGGCCGTGTTCTTCCTGGACTCGCCGCGCTGGATAACAAGGAATAACGGAGAACCTTTCCATGTCACGAAGACCAATACTTGCCGGTAACTGGAAGCTCAACAAGGGCACACCGGATGAAGCAGCAACGCTTGCTGCGGAAGTCGTAGCAGCCGTCGCTGGTACAACACACGCAGATGTCGTCCTCTGCGTCCCGTACACCGTACTCTCAACGGTTGTTGCTACAACCGATGATTCTGTGGTCGCAGTCGGTGCTCAGGATGCTTTCTGGAAAGAGAGTGGAGCCTACACCGGTCAGGTTTCTCCGGGGATGCTCAAAGCCGTTGGCGTTCACTACGTAATCCTTGGCCACTCGGAAACCCGGGGACGCTACGGTGTTGCTGAGCCTGATTTCACCGATGTTGTTCTGGCACACTTTGGCGAATCTGATGAGACCGTAAATCGAAAGACTAAAGCCGTCCTTGCACAAGGGCTAGTTCCGATTGTCTGTATCGGTGAAACCCTCTCTGAGCGTGAACAAGGCATCACGGATTCCGTCATAGACACACAGGTGCGTGGAGCTCTCGTGGGCATCGATGCAGATGCGGTTTCCGGTCTTGTGCTTGCCTATGAGCCTGTTTGGGCCATTGGTACGGGTAAGACCTGTGATGCGGCAGAAGCTGACCGTGTTTGTGGTGTCGTTCGTGCGGCTGTTGCGGCATTTGCCGGCGATGATGCTGCAACTGCCGTACGCATCCAATACGGCGGCTCCATGAAGCCTGACAATGCTGCAGAGCTTTTGGGGATGCCGAACATCGATGGTGGCCTTATCGGCGGTGCAAGCCTCAAGGCCGGAGATTTCGCTGCTATTGTCGCTGCGGCCAAATAAAGGATTACGAATATGGATTTGGGACCTCGGCGCGAACGCCAATTTCACGTACAGATCAGCGCGGCTGAGTTCATCCGCCTGCGTGATGAAAAGACAGCTGCGACTTTCTATCTTGTAAACGGTCAGACGTTTGAAGGCCAGCTCAAGTGGTTTGATGACCATGCAATGGCTGTTGTCACAAAGGAAATGGGAGAGCTTACGATCTTCCGCAGCGCGTTGATGTATATCAAGGCACATCGCTAGACTTACGGTTCATTCTGTTAAATAAAAAAACCAGC
>CAIYBQ010000173.1 GCA_903924445.1 uncultured Armatimonadota bacterium
GCCGGCAAGAACGCGGATGCTGAGCGCCTCGTCAATCAGACATTTACGTGTCGCGGGCAGGGCAGTGGGGAGGCGAATGGCGCTGAGATTCCCTATGGCTGCTACCAGATTCTCGCTGACCTTGTCATCAATGGCCATGGAGATGTCGCTGCGCCCACGACCGGCTATCGCCGCACACTCAATATGGAAGATGGCAGTGTAGCCGTCACATTTACGCAAAACGGTAAGACATTTACGCGCGAACACTTTGTTAGCTTTGTCGACAGCATCATGGTTATCCGGGTTTCCGGCACCACCGCAACCGCATCCTTGAAGCGCGAAAAGAACGCCAAAATCACCGTCTTGGTAAATGGCGACACACGCCTCGATGGCCAGCTGCCAAATGGACAGGGCGGCGGCGGGATGCGTTTTGCATCCCAGCTCCGCACCATCCGTACAGGTGATCAGACCCTCTTCCTTCTCGCCGCGGGAACCGATTTTCAGAAGAAGTCTGTGGATGACCTTGAGGTGATACTCTCCCGCGCGGCAAAGCTGGGCTACGCTGCGCTGAAGACAAAGCATACGGCTGACTACGCATCCCTGATGGGCCGCGTCAAGCTCGACCTCGGCCCAGGCCGCACCGACCTTGCGCTCCCGGATCGCATCGCCGCCGGCCAGACCAAGCTGGATCCAGCGCTCTCAGCACTCCTCTTCCAGTTCGGGCGCCACCTCCTCGTCAGCTCCAGCCGGCCCGGCGGGCTCCCGGCAAACCTCCAGGGAATCTGGGCACAGGAATACTCCACGCCGTGGAATGGCGACTACCACCTCGATATCAATGTCCAGATGAACTACTGGCTTGCCGAGTCCACCAACCTCGCCCCGTGTCACGTGCCGCTGCTCGACTACGTGCAGTCGCTGGTCAAGCCTGGTCAGGCAACCGCAAAGGCCTATTACAATGCGCGCGGCTGGGTCGCGCACGTCATTTCCAATATCTGGGGCTTTACCGCTCCCGGTGAGAGCGCGGTTTGGGGCTCGACAAACAATGGCGGGGCGTGGATGTGTCAGCACATTTGGCAGCGCTTCCTCTTTGGCCGGGACAAGAAAGAGCTCGCAAAGTACTACCCGACGATGCGCGGCGCGGCAGAGTTTTACGTGGACTTCCTCGCGGAAAACCCGGATGGCTTCCTCGTAACTGCGCCTTCCAACTCTCCTGAGAATGCCTTCCGAACCAAGGATGGCAAAGTGGCGCACACCTGCGCCGGGCCTGTCATGGACATCCAGATCGTACGGGAGCTGTTCAGCAACACCATCAGCGCTGCGAAGGTTCTGGGCGTGGATGCCGACCTCCAAACCACTCTCACCGAAAAACTGGCAAAGCTCCCGCCGCACAAAGTGGGCAAGTTTGGTCAGCTGCAGGAGTGGCAGGATGACTACGATGAGGTCGAGCCAGACCATCGCCACGTGTCGCATTTGTATGGTCTTTTCCCCGGCGATCAGCTGACGCCGGCGGGGACGCCGGAGCTCGCAAAGGCCGCCCGGACATCGCTTGACCGCCGCGGGGATGATGGAACAGGCTGGTCACTCGCCTGGAAGGTCGCATTCTGGGCACGCCTCGCGGATGGCAACCGCTCTCTCAAGCTGCTGCAGCGCTTCCTGAAACCGGTCTTTGACACCAGCTACAACATGACAAATGGCGGTGGCGTCTACCCAAACCTGTTCTGTGCACATCCGCCATTCCAAATCGATGGCAACTTTGGCGTCAGCGCCGGCATCGCCGAAATGCTGCTGCAAAGCCATGAAGTCACAGACAGTGGGATGCCGATTCTGCGGATTCTCCCCGCAACACCGGATGCCTGGCTAAATGGAACGGTGACCGGTCTGCGCGCACGCGGCGGGGTCGAAGTCGGGATTGTCTGGATGCAAGGGCGTATCGCAAAGGTGGTTCTTACGGCCACGATGTCGACGAAGATTGCTGTTGACACAATCAACCTCCCGACGGCAGCGCGCCAGCCGGGCGGCGGGGATGGCTATCTCCACTACTGGACGCTTCGAAAGGGTCAGACGGTGGTGTACGGCGGGTGATGTTTACGCTGCGTCATGTGCGAGCTCCAAAGCCAAATGTCGTGTTGGAGCTTGTCGTGGAAGAGCATCCGATCAAGGTCACCTTCCGCCGGATGAAGTCGATTCGGATTATGGTCAACCCGCCGGATGGCCATATTACGATGTCGGTTCCCCACGGCACGACGCAAAAGGTGATTAAGGCATTTGTGGTGGAGCGGCTGGCGTGGCTTGTTACAAGCAAGGCGGAGGTGGCCCGGCGGACACAGGCGAGCCCGCAGGTCCCGGTCATCCCAGTCTCGGATGGCTCCATCCACATGATTCTTGGCAGTGAAATCCGGGTTGGGATCACGCGGGGATTTCAGCGCCGCGGGGTGAAGCAGACCGGCGCGGCAGTGCTCCTCAAAGTGCGCGACACGGATGGCCAGGCGGAAATCGATGCCCTCTTTGATGCGTGGAAGCGCGACATCCTGAAGGAAGCCGTTGGTGCGCTGGTGGCGCGCTACGAACCAATTATGGGCGTGGCTGTGAACGAAATCGGCATCAAGAAAATGACGACGCGCTGGGGCACGTGCGCGGTCAAGGCACAGCGGGTCTGGATAAACCTCGCGCTTGCGTTATTCCCGCCAGAATGCCTCGAAATGGTTGTCGTGCACGAGCTGACACATCTGATCGAGCGTAACCATTCAAAGCGCTTTTACGCCCTCATGACGCAGTTCATGCCAGA
>CAIYBQ010000174.1 GCA_903924445.1 uncultured Armatimonadota bacterium
GATTCTCCGCTCCACCTATTCTCAGTGGCAGCTGCGAGAGCGGATGTGCCAGTTTTGGACCAACCATTTCAATATTTATGGTCGTAAGGTTGCGACGGCACGTGAGCGAAAACAGGCCGATGCCGAGCTGCTCTACTTCCTTGCAGATGACCAACGAACCGTTATTCGCCCCCATGCGCTTGGCCGTTTTCACGATTTGATTGATGCCAGTATCAAGTCGCCGGCGATGCTGGGCTACCTCGATAACCAGCTGAACAAGAGTGGCAATGTAAACGAGAACTACGCCCGCGAGCTACTTGAGCTACACACACTCGGTGTGGATGGCGGGTACACGCAAGCCGATGTCAAAAACGTGGCAAAAGTGCTGAGTGGCTGGACGATTGAGGATGGCTTTCTTAAGCGTGTTGGAACAGTTGTTTTTGATGGCAAGAACCACACACGCGGTGAAAAGGATGTCCTGGGGGTTCCCATCAATGAGACGAACGGCGAAGCCGAACGTGACAAATTAGTCGAAATTGTTACCAGCCACGGAGCGACAGCACGGTTCATCACTGCAAAACTCGTGGACTTTTTCTGCGGCAATGAGAGTGATACCGTTGCTTTGAAAGATACTAGTGCACGGGTCTACAGACAATCAGCAGGGGCCATCGATAAAGTTGTCAGGCACATTCTCCTTAGCGATACGTTCTATGCATCAAAACCAAAATTCAGACAGCCGTTTGATTACCTCATCGCGTGCCTACGGGCAACAAATGCGGATACATCCGGCATCGGAAACATCCAGTACCAGCTTGAACGCATGGGCCAGCCGCTCCACCAGTTGCCAATGCCAGATGGCTACCCGGACACGACCACAGCTTGGGTAGGCAACATGATTCCTCGGTGGCAATTCGCTCTTGATCTTGGCAGCAACAGCATCCAGAACACCAAACTGGATAACAACGCTGTCAAGCATTTGTGTCGTAACCGATTTACAACGGCATCTGATGCAGACAGAATCACCGCAGTCCTCGCATCACCGGAGTTCCAATGGGCCTGACGCCGCGCCCACTGTGCGAAAATCCCGCGCCACACCTGCACTCCATTGCCGGGATGTCGACCTTGCCTGCAACGATTCTGTCCTCATGGCTTGGTGCATCCGGGATAACCAATGTAAGCGCCACACCGTCAGACCGAAAGCTTGTTGTGCTCTTCCTCCGTGGTGCGATGGACGGTGCGAGTCTTATTGTGCCTTTTGGCGATGATGAGTATCACAATCACCGCCGGACAATCGGACTTGGAACACCTAAGTCTGGTCTGATCGACCTTGATGGCTTTTATGGCCTCCACCCAGCGGCGGCAACATTGAAGCCCTGGTATAGCAAAGGTAAGCTCGCAGCGATTCACGCCATTGGGAGTATGGACCAGACGCGATCCCACTTCGAAGCGATGGCAACCATGGAGCGTGGTGCGGAAGGTCAGGCGCAGGAGCTCAGTAGTGGCTGGCTCGCGCGAGCACTACACGCAACGCAACCTGCTACTCCAAGTCCCTTGCGGGCCGTCACCTTTGGTTCCCTCCTCCCCGATACGCTCCGCGGAGCCCCAAGCCCATCGGTGATCCGTACAATCAACGATGTCAAACTTGGCGGGTCGAAAGCCTTACGCGGGATTATCAAGCAGCTCTATGAAGCTGGAGATACAGCCGCACATGCAAGTGGACTTGCGGCGCTGCGTGTGCTCGATGCGATGGATAAGGTCAATCCTGATGCCTATGTGCCGGCAGCTGGTGCGACA
>CAIYBQ010000175.1 GCA_903924445.1 uncultured Armatimonadota bacterium
AAATTCGTTCATGTTGCCGCGGACCAAAAGTCAGGAATGCTATCTGTTAGCGTAGGAAACCCCGATGCGCGGGTACCAGCAAAGCTCTTTGTCTACAGCTCGGATGGCTCCGTCATCATGGATGGCCGGGGGAGTGGTTACTTTTCCCCGATGCTGGTTGGCGTTACGGAGAGCGGGCACCGGATCACCGTCATCGATGGTCAGCGTGGACTTACAACGCTCTCAGACAGCGGTTCAACGCTGGCGCGTCGAATGCCACTTCCATCCATCGATTCTGGACTTCTTCGAACGCAGTTTTCGAGACTTTCCACGGATGACCGCCTACTTTTCATCCAAATGACGGCAAACAAAGTCCTGATTTTAGAGGCACTCCACGAGTAGAAATGTCGATGTTCAATACGTTACGTACAGCGATCGAGCGTGGGAGCGAAGACATTCCCGAGCTGCTTCCTAGTCTGTTCGGTCAGCAACTCACTGCGAATCCAAGTCTCCAGCGGATGCTTCCAGAGCGCCCTATCCCTTGTCTCTGGGGCAAAACCCAGCTGGAAGTCCGTCCACTACCGGTAGCCGCATGGCGCGCGAGTAAAGCCGGCGCCATTTACAGCGGAACACCGGCTGCAACTTTCCGCTCTAGTGGGACGACATCAACTGACAGATCAGCAACCATCCTTGACCAAAATGGCCTTGACCTGTACGAAGCCGCTCTGACGACAGGTTTTTGGTCCACATTTGGCCACGCGGGTGAACGAATCGTTGCATTAATGCCGGATACGAATACCAACCCGGAGTCTAGCCTCTCGAAGATGTGTGAAATCCTTGGAGCCGAATTTGTCTTTGGGGATGACTGGCAGGCAGAGCTAACACAGAAGATTACGGATGCACGAGAGCCGCTTATTCTCTTTGGTACAGCCTTTGCCTGGGTTCACTTTCTAGATGCGACATCCGGTATCGTCTCCTTGTTGCCCGGTAGTCGTCTGATCGAAACGGGTGGCTACAAAGGGAAGAGCCGCGAGCTTCCAAAGGTGGATTTGTACGAGGCTTTGGCGACTCGATTTGGGCTGTCTACAGATTCCATCTGGTCTGAGTATGGGATGTGTGAGCTGTCGAGCCAGTTCTATTCGAAAGGCATCGGAACCCGCTTAGTACCCACCCCAAGCATCCGCTCCGTTGCCATAAATCCCATTACCGGGGATGTTTGCCCTCCAGGCGAAGATGGCCTGTTGGTTCATATCGATGCCGCGAACTGGTGCACGTATGCTGCCATCGAGACACAGGACTGGGGCAATGTGGATGAGAACGGGCATGTTGCGTTGAAGGGTAGGGCACCGGGAGCGCGTCCTAAGGGATGTTCCATTGATGCCGATACGCCTTGACAGGTTCGGTGTCCGGTGCTAGGATACCGGCGTGTCTGCTGTAATAACCCGTCGCGTCCGTCGTACATCTGATCTTTTCACGGTGTAGTTTTCGGCGTTCGTCAGTTTTTACAAAGCGCAGCCAGCCGACCCGTGGGAAGTCTTCTTCCGACGGTTTTTTTGATTTTGGATTCGGTTGGCAAAGGGTGCCTCTCTTCGTAAAGTATCGAGGCAGGGATGGTTTTGGAAGCAATGATCAGCACTACTATTGTTGGCGCGAGTGGATATGGAGGCGGTGAGCTTGCACGGCTCCTCGATGGGCATCCGGAATTTGATGTCGTTCAAGTCCTCTCCAATACGTTTGCGGGTAAGCCGTTTGCTGCCGCATTCAATGGTATGTATGGCACACCGACCGGTGATCTGATTTGTGCTCCAACATCCGATGCGCCTACGGGAGAACTGATATTTCTCGCTCAAGAATCGGGCTACGCGATGCGGGTTGCGGCGGATTACTTGGCGGCTGGCAAGCGCGTGATCGACCTTTCCGCGGACTTCCGGTTGACATCTCCAGACGTTTATCGTGCGTACTATAAATCAGAGCCCGCAGCTACTGGCCTGATGGAACATGCTGTTTACGGGATGCCTGAGCTATTTCGTGACAACATCAAGGATGCAAAGCTGATTGCAAATCC
>CAIYBQ010000176.1 GCA_903924445.1 uncultured Armatimonadota bacterium
GGCAATCATGCCGAGAATGCACCCAATGTATTCCATCTGGGATGGCTTTAGCTTCTGCATACGGGTCTCCAGGAACAGGTCGATATTAGACAAGACATCACAATAACCATGCCATTTACGGTTTGGTAATGACCGTCATGAACTGCAGATGCTGAAAGCTAATATCTGGAATAGCGTGTCTGAATAAACAACCGCACACCCTGGCGGTAACCCAGCCGCGCAGACCACGTTGAGTGCAGGGGTGTCACCTTGCCGGATGTCGTCTCAACAAACGCATCGTATGAGCCATCCGGGACGACCTCCGTCCACGTACCGCCCGGACGAATCTCACGCACAATCGACTTTGGTCCACTAAGGACCATCCGGAGGGTGTACTGGGTTTCGTTGGCCACCTCAAGGGTTGCTGTCGCATCCGATGTCTGCCCAAATGTGCTGAGATCTGGTAGTGCAGCGGTCTTCGTATTGCCAAGCACCCGCGCCATGAGTGCAACCCAAGGTGCTGCCTGCGCATCGATGTAAGCCGTGTCATACGGCCGCTCGCGTAGCTGCTTGACGAACATAACAATACGACGCTTGACGCCACTGTCAGAAATAGTCTCGACGAACGAAAGGTTGGCCAAAGGCACGAAACACTCAAGGCCATCCGTGCCGATTAACCTAGCCGTCGAGCTGGACTTGGAAACCAACAGAACTTTGTCCCCTTGGGACAGACGACCGCTTGGGATTGAAAAGCCACTGTCGGAATATGTCTGGCAACTGGATGTCACACGCATCAACGATGCCACCTTCCGTGCCTGAACCTGTCCACACAACAACAACATCGAAACGAGAATCAACAAATAGCGCATATTGGAAAGCAATCTCCCTTGCTTTGATGCCCTACGATATCATGGCACACTACGTGCAATTACAGATGTTGTGATTAGCTAAAGGAGTTTTCTGACATGGAAGTCATCGGATGGATTGCGTGGGGATTTACCGCATATGTTGCGTTTGTCTTCCTCATTTCACAAAGTAAAACTGTTGGCATACGTGCACAAGCGCTACGTCAAGGCGTCATGATTGCCATTGCATGTGGAGCAGTACTATTCCTAGGGTGGAACAAGCTGCTGACTCTGCTTGCTATTCCTGTTGCTATGGTTCTTTCAAGCATGATGATGGGAGTAAGGGTTTCAAATGGAATGAGAATATTCGACGCAGCCACTGAAGAATCAAATCGCACTGGTGAATCGATTGATGACATTTTGAAACGGAAACATGGCATTGACCTTTCTGCTACAGATAAAGAGTTCCAGTATGGTGAACGGGATCACAAGTAGAGTTAGTTTGCCTAATCGCTCTAATCAGACTGCGAAAATCCCACCCCACCCCCCCACTACTCCCCCCGCAACTCCAGCACACCACTCGGGCCTAGCAGGTTCACCATCCGCCACCAGTCCATCCAGCTTCGCTGGAAGGAATGGAGCGCGTCCGCGCTCGCGTAAACGTCATCCATGTGAATCACCGCCAGCGCGCCGCCAAACGCAAGGCCCCCTCGTGAACCCACACTCGCCGAAATGCCCCACTCGCTGGCCCGCTTGCGCACCTGGTACTCAAGCGCCGGCTCACACACCAGCGGCGCACGGTCATCCGGGACCGAGCTAATGCCCGCACCCACCATCGATGCCAGCGCAAGCTTCCCCGTCTGCTCGACATCCACATCCGATGCAGCACCCAGAACACGCACCAACAAATCCATCCCGGTCATCGAAAACCATTCTGAATGGCCGTGCGGTAAGGGTCCTGACATTCCTTTAGCTTGGGTAATAGCGGCCTGTCCGCCAAGCCACACCGGAACCTGGCC
>CAIYBQ010000177.1 GCA_903924445.1 uncultured Armatimonadota bacterium
TCCCACGTCAACATATGAAGGTGTGATGCGCTTATCACCTGAACTTCATGGACATTGGTTTTGCGCGGGAAGCGGGAATGCTTTTCGAGCTCAGGGCCGATGGTATTGATGGATGCATCCGTTACGGTGTCGACAAAATAAACAGCGTGTGGGTTTCCCATCGAGACGGCTGTCACGGCTACGTCGTGTCCGTTGACATCGAGGGTTTCGCTGATGGCAGGGCCATCCGGACCCGTCATCGGGATCTCTGGGCGGCTGAGGCGTGCGGGCCCCATGTCAACACGGACGCTGTCCACGACAGCACCATCGCCGTTTAGCTCAAGCACAAGGTCGCCGGCTTTTGTCTCGACGGTTATCGTGCGCTTGTCCGTGTGGCCATTTTCGTAGACCCATTTGCCAAAGCATCGGATGCCGTTACCGCACATTTCAGCCTCGGAGCCATCCGGGTTGTACATACGGTAGACAAGGTCGATGCCATCACGGGATGACGGTTCGACGACGAGGATGCCATCCGAGCCGATACCGAAGTGGCGATCACAGAGAAATGGGGCATTCCGCTCGATGACATCAACCGGAATCTGCGGATGTGCAATCCTGTCGATCAGGATGAAGTCATTGCCGATGCCATGCATTTTTGCAAACGGGACATTCACTCTGCGGACTCAGCCTCATCGGCAACTTCGGTGATGTCAAAGCCCTTCTCAGCGGCTTCACGCAGACTGATTTGGCGGCTTGGGACAATACTGGTGACGCTGCTCTTGTAGACCAGCTGGGTTGGGCGGCCTGGAGAGTCCAGCAAAATCGTGAACTGGTCAAAGCCGCGGACGGTTCCGCGTAGCTGGACCGAGTTGGAGAGGTAAATCGTTACGGCGATATTCTCACGGCGGACCTGATTTAGAAAGAGGTCCTGCAAACCCTGATGTCTCTGCATCATTCACTCCTTATTTGCTTGACGATGGCTCGGTCAACAGGCGGAAAACCCGCTCTGCGGTATCGGCGACGGCTTCACCGGCATCGATGGTTAACCATTCCGTCATTGGGTCTCCGCGGAACCATGTCCGTTGGCGACGTGCAAAGCGCCGTGTGTCCTGCGCCATTGCATCCACCGTGGCTTCATATCCACGTTGACCCGTCAAATACTCTACCAGATGCCGGTATCCAAGGCTTAGCATTGGTTTTGCATCCGGTGGAATTCCCGCGGCAAGCAGCCCTTCCACTTCAGCCAAAAAGCCATCAGACATCATTTGCTGGACCCGTGCATTTATACGAACATCCAGCTCAGTGATGTCCCGTTCCATAACAATAAGGCGAGCTCCGGCTTTGGGGATGCCGTGGACGCCCTCGGGTGTCCGCCAGGAGGACATCGGTTTGCCGGTGACCGCGTGCACTTCGAGCGCACGCATGATGCGTTTGAGGTCTGCGGGTGGCATCCGTTCGGCCGATTCTGGATCGACTTTTTGTAAGCGTTCGTGCAGCAATGCCGTGCCGTGAATAGCGGCTTCTTCGGACCA
>CAIYBQ010000178.1 GCA_903924445.1 uncultured Armatimonadota bacterium
GGACCCTTTGGAACCACGAAGTAGCCGGTCTTGTCTGCAAACTTGTTCTGCTCTGGCTTGACGAGGCCTGGCATAAATGCAAACCAGTTCATCGCCGTCGCGACCTTGCCTTCTTGGAAAGCGGTCAGGCTCTCGGAGAAGTAGAAGGTTTCAGCTCCAGGAGGGCAGAATTTCTTCAGGCCAATCCAGAAGTCGAGCGCCTTGACGGCAGCAGGGCCGTTGTCGGACAGGTTTCCACCAAATGCCCAGAGGATTTGATCGAAGCCCATGGTTGCGCCATCCACTTCCTTGGAGTAGAAGAGGGCGGTTCCGTAGAGGTTTTTGTCAGGGCGTGTGAAGAATTCAGCAATCTTCTGGAAGTCTTCCCATGTCTCAGGGATAGCGAGTTCCTTGCCGTATTTAGCCTTGAAGGCAGCTTTTTCAGCAGCATCTTCAAAGAGGTCTTTACGATAGGAGAAACCGATGCCATCTGCCATACAAGGGACAGCGTAGAGCTTGCCATCGTATTCGCCGTAGTTCTTGAGTGCGGCTGGTTCGATGTCGGCGACAGGGATTTCGGTTTTGGACCACTCGGTGAGGTCGACATAGTGGCCATTGGTAGCGCCTTTGCCGAGCCACTGTGAGTCGCCTACGACCATGTCAAAGCTGCTGTCCTGACCGGACCATGCAGAGTTGATTTTGGTTTCGAAGTCGGACCAGGGAATCTGTTGGACTTCAACCTCGGTTCCGGTTTCTTTGGTGTAGTCAGCAGCGAGCTTTTGCAGATTGTCTGCTGGCTCCCATTTGGCCCACGCGATGACGATCTTTTTGCTTCCGCCTGCACCGGCATCGCCGCCCGCAGACTTAGCACCGTTGTTACATCCAGCAAGTAAAAGGCTTGCAGCCACAGGGATTGCGACTACGTACGACAGCATGTTCCGTCGATTCATGAATACCATCTCCTTCGAAGGGATGACGCATTGTACACAGGACACTTTGATGCATCCACAAAATGCGGCTCTGCGTGAATGTTGGGACTGTTGAGTCATTTGAGCAGACATTTCCAGATGGCTTGTTGTCCGGTTTCCCGGAAGGTGCCTTGTTTATACAACCCCGGTTGGGATTAGATCGTGAGTTTGACCTTGCTGCTCCCGTCGCGTTTCGCTCATCTCAATAAAAATAAAAAACACCCCCCAGTTTCCCGGGAGGTGTCTCACTTACGAAGCCCCAGCAGGGATTACATTGTGACCTTGCGGGTCTTAGGATCAAACGAAATGGCCTTGCCCTTGCGCTCGGACATTTCTGCCAGCGAAATGATGGTCTGGACCTTGGTTGCGAGGTCGATGTTACAGTTCGTGTTCACATCACCCTTGCGGATACAGTCAAGCCAGTTCTTTTCGTGTGCTGGGATGTTCTCAAATGGCGCATACTTCGCGAGTGCTGCATCGTTGGTGTCAACCTTGCCGCCTTCGTAGTCTTCAGCATATGGGCGCTCAATCTTGACTTCGACGCCATTACCAAAGTAAACCGTTCCCTTGTCACCACGGATCATGTCCTGGAGACCCTGCTCATTGACGGTGGAGCCAACGAAGAGCATCGACCAGCCGCTTGGGAACTCTGCGAGCACCTGGATGGTGTCGGAGACTTCACGGTCATTGTGCTTGGTGCCAGGTCCGTGAACGGTGTTGGTTCCAAGTGCAGTAACGCGGGTTGGGTACTCAGGATTACCGGATGCAATCAAGAATGGGTGGAGCTTGTGTGGCATCAGGTCGCCCATGATTCCAGCCGAGTAGTCGTTGTACTTACGGTAGCGGCGGAAGCGTGCACCGGAGTCGGTACGTGCGAACTGGTCGCCATCCTTTGCAAAGCCTTCGAAGGTCCATGCACGGCGTGGTGCGGATCCAAGCCAGAGGTTCCAGTCAAAGTTTGCTGGTCCGATGCCTTCATGGATCTCGTAGTTCCACTCGCCCTTAGGGTTGTTACGGCAGTAGGAGCCCTGACCCATCACGAGGGTACCGATACGTCCATCCTTGATGGCCTTCGCCGCTGCATGCCAGCGGACATCGGAACAACCCTGCGAACCAACCTGTACAACACGCTTGGTTGCAACAGCGGTGTCATGGACCTGGAATGCTTCATCCAAGTAGCGGCTGAGTGGCTTTTCGATGTAAACGTGCTTGCCAGCCTGCATCGCGTGGATAGCGATCTGTGAGTGCCAGTGCTCAGGCGTGGAGAGCATGATCGCATCGATGTCTTTACGGGCCAAGAGCTTGGTGTAGTCACGGGTCATGAATGGGTTGGCATCGCCACCCTTGTCAGCCGCCTTCTTGATGATGTCAGCACCACGGACATTGTATGCATCGTAGACATCGCATCCTGCGACAACCTTGGTGTTACGGTTCAGGCCATCGTCAACAAAGCCACGGAGGTGACCATTGGTGCCCTGTCCACCCAGGCCGACGAAGCCAAGGATGATGCGGTCATTGGCGCCGATCACACGACCGGTTGCCATCACGGTGCCCTTCGGGAAGATGCCACCCTTCATGTTAGGTGCATCTGCAACCGGGTGTGCAATACCGCTTGTTGTGAGGGTTGCTGGGCCCTTTGCAACTGGGGTTTGTGCGGTTGCTGGCGCGACTGCGACACCCGTTACAACTGCTCCGGCTGCGCCGGTGGCCACTTTAAGAAAATCACGACGGGATGCGCCGTTGGTTCCACTTTCCATAATTATTCCTATTCCTGTATAAATGAGCTCCGGGTTTGTCCGAAGCCCAAATCCAACCCAACCGGCTCGTTAGACGGTGAGGTCTTTCTTTTTTGATGCTGAACGGAAATCCATTCAGCACCGTTTCCGCGAGTGGGCTCCGGGTTTGTCCGAAGCCCAAATCCAACCTAACCAAACAACTAGATTGTGAGGTCTTCCTTCGTGATATTGACACGTCCGCCGTTCAACACCGCTTCGTTTGCACGAATCGCAACGACCGTCGCACGGTAGCCGACCATCGCATCAGATTCCGTTTGCTTGCCCGCACGGACGCCATCGAGGAAGGCATCACAAGCGTAATACACTGGTGTCTTCTTCGGATCGACATTACGGTTCTTACCTGGCTCAAGACCACGCTTCAGGAGCTTGGATGCATCCGCAACCAGCGCAATACCCGTGTCATCACCAACCGCCTCACGGTACGCATAGACTTCCCAACCAAGCGCGGTTGCATCCGCTTCCTTGATCATCCATGCACGGGTGTTCTTGTCAATCGGATCCTTCAGCATAATCGCTGCATCCGAGCCCTGGAACTGCTCGTAGTTACCTGCGAATGAGTTCGAAAGGGTGGCATCAAAGACCATCCGGACACCGTTCGCAAACTCAAGCACAGCTGTGACCGAGTCTGCAACCTCACGGCCATCCTTCCAGTTCGTCAGCGAACCAAAGCCAGTGACAGCAATCGGGTCACTCTTGACAAACCACGCTGCTGTGTCCAGCGGATGGATACCAATCTCACCGACGAGGCCAAGGCTGACCGACTTGCTGAGACGCCAGTTGAGTGCTGCTTCACGTGCACCGTTTGGAGCGGTCTTGCGCCAGGATGTCTTCTTGTTCCACTGTGACTTACAGGTGGTGAGGTTTGGTCCGAGAACACCGGTTGTCACAAACTTCCATACGTGATGGTGCTGTGGGTTGGTGCGCTCCTGCAAACCCGTGTGGAAGACAACGCCCTTTTCTGCAGCCTTCTTGGCAGCCAGCGCGATTGCACGTGCATCCTCGATGGTGTTCGCAATAGGCGCTTCGCAGAAAACGTGCTTGCCAGCTTCGAGCGCGGCAACCACGATCTCACGGTGAAGGTGTGTTGGGGTGGCTACGAAGATTGTCTTTACGGATGCATCCGCAATCGCAGCCTTGTAATCCGTTCCCGTGGCAGCCTTTGGAGCAATCTCACCAGCGCGGCGGTGGCTTGGCTCGTAGATATCAATGATGTGCTTGATGTCCGCATTGCCAAGGTAATCCAGTGCCTTGAGGACTTCACGGCCCTGCTCACCAAGCCCGATAACAGCACAGCTGACAGTAGGCTTTGGAGGATCGGCTGGATATGCTGGCGGCGCCGTTGGTGCAGGCGTTGCTGCCTTAGCCGCAGGCTTTTGTACCGGCTTTGCAGCTGGCTTTTTACCCTGCTCAAGGGATTCAGGAATCAATTCGACGGCATTGGCCGCGGATGCTCCACCCACAAGCAGACCCAGTGCCAACGCGCCACCAAACATCTCGCGACGGCTTACATTTGACTCTTCACTCATTACAATATCCATCCCATCCACCGGTTTGAATACCGGGAACTACCAAAACTACTTTGCCTTGGGAAGCTCACTGCTACCCTTTGCCAACCCTAGACTCCACAAAATCCCACCCAGGACATGCTCCTGGTACCAAGGCTTCTCCCAGACATCCACGCGGTGCCCGAGCTCCGTGTAGAACATCTTCCCCTTGCCGTAGGACTTGCACCACGCGATACCGAAGTGGCCAGCTTCCTTTGTATTCGGATGCTTATCCAAGTCGAGCAGCAAATGGATCTTGTTCTTGTCGTAGCGGTCAAAGAGATAAATCTCATCGAAAACCTTGATCGTCTTGTCGATATGCTTTGTCGCTGGATGCTTGTCATCCTGGACGATGCACTCCACTTCTACCTGCGGGCCGTGGGTCTTAAACTCACCACCCACCATCTCTAAATACGGAACAAAGTCGTGAAACGTGTCAGATGCCGCATGGGCTCCGGCAAAGCCCTTGCCAGAACGTATCCACGCGAGGAAGCCTTCCTTATCAGGCAGCGGCAGGGAACCCGTCGTGGATGCGAAGAAAACACCATCGTACTTCTTGAGCGCTTCGACGGTCATCTTTTCCGCCATCTCAGCATCCGTGCGGACGTAGTCCACCTCGAACTTGCCAGACTTCTTGCCGAGCTCCGCGATAACACGCTCAGCAACCGGAATCGAATCCGCATGGCGGAATCCTTTGGTCACGGTAACGACCAGTAATTTCTTCGGTCCTGAAGCAACGGCAGAGCTCATTGTGATGAGTAATGCGACGGCACCCGCGATCAGCTTGTTCATGGTTTTCCCCCCTGCGTCATTGCACAGTTACACCAACACAAAGTATAGCCCTGTGATGTTTCACAGGGCAAACGGCCATAGGGTAATTTCGGCGACAAAACCGGTCAACTCAAGGACATTTCCGGTCATCCTGACTATTAATGTTACCTCTTACAACAGCATACCCGTTGGGAGAGAGTGTGGAGGTAGGCTACACTCGTTGCCGATGAAGCTGCTGTTTGCATATATCTCTATTGCCCTGTTGGCTGTAACTGGGTGTCAACCTACGGGGCATGGAGTACGGCAGACGATGTTTCAGAAGGACATCTATCTACATATCCAGCCTACTGATTTCAAGGAAACCAACCGCAGATCGATTCATGTCCTCCCACACACCTGGGTCACCATCAAGCGTATTTCCGCCGTTCTTGCCGATGGCACCGTCATCCCATGCCGAGACTTCCAGCCCGGAGCGTTTGAGCTGATCCAAGATGACGACAGTGCGCAGCTTGTCGGGACGTTGTCGTTACCCACGCCGGATGTCGCCGAAGTGACCATCGTAATCGGTCAAACAGGGCAATGCACAGGGGCCGAAGATGCAACGCTAAGCCCTTGCAGCCTCGCGGCCAAGCAGTCAACCGATGATTCTTTGAACACGCCCTCCGATGAAATCGCTCTTAACTACACTCTCTCCAGCAGGGACCGCGATAGCCCAAGAATAGTCATCAAACTGGATACTGAAAGAACCAAGGAGCTGCCCACAGCTCCCATCCCGGTGATGCTCACCAGCAGCGGGACACTTCCTGCATCGTTGGATGTCATCGATACTCCCTGGCTATCCCTCTCACCCGCGGCTGATGGCACGGCGATGAGCCTTCCGTACGCGTTGACATCCACGTTGGAATTCTTGAAAACACCGAGCATCCTCAAGGGAACCATCGATGTCGATACCAAGGCGTTTACACCAACATTGATGTTCGAACTGGGAGCTCCTGAGCAAATCACAATCGGCGGAAACGTTGTGCGTCTCGATATCGCGAAGCGGACGTTTCAACTTCGGGTAGCTGACACAAGCGATGGCCAAGCCTATGGGACGTTGTATTTCCGCGTGGGTGACCAGACAACATATGGCTTTTCTGGAAGCCTGCCGGCTACGCCCGCTACGTTTGAAGATATCTCCATTGGGCGCCGGCTTTGGGTCCGCGTGCTGCAAAAGCCTGATCCGGATGCGCGCCTCGATGCCATCGCGATTCAGATTTCTGCCCCGGGGCGACAGAAGCACTAGGGGCATTTGCCATGAAACGAGCATTCATCTGACATTCACAATTCTAAGTGATAATGCGAATGTGGATGTACGCTGCGTTTGTCGCGTAATCACCACGCCCGGGAGGCACTAAGTATGAAGGTTTCACTTTGGACACCAGCGCTCGCAGTCGCATCGGTTCTGACCCTCGGCATCATGGCCGGCTGCGGTGGTGGATCGACATCTGCGACCACCCGCGGTGTTGATATCTACGTTACCGACCAATTCGCCGACCAATACTCCCACGTCTGGGTAACGCTGCAGAGCATCGCCATCGGGGATGGCAAGACCTTCACTGATGTCTACTCAGCCACAACAGGCAAGACCATCGACATTGTTTCGCTCAAGGACACCGCCGAGCTCCTCAGCTCGATCCAGCTGGCCGACACGCGCTATACCCACATCCGCGTAACCTATTTGGATATGGTCACCCTTGTCGATGCATCCGGTACAAGCACGACGCTTCAGGTTGCACCAAGCCCATCGACGACTGTTGGAGGCGGCCTCGCGATTCATACATCGGCAACCCGCGTCCCTTTCAAGGCATCCACAAACCGCCAGCTCGTTGTCGACTTCAATCTGGCATCCTTCGAAATTACCGGAGGCAAGCTGAGGGTTGGTATCGTCCCGGAGCCGCCAATCGGCTTTGATGGTAAGTTCAAGCGCTTTGCAAACCACGGGCAGGTCTCGGACCTAACGCCGACATCGTTTGTGATGACCGGTGGCGACAACCGCCCTCCGGTACAGATCCAGCCTTATCCGCTGCCTCCTGCTCCTAAGCCGGGGATGCGCTCAAGCATTAACGTTTCCTTTGATGCAAATACCGTCATCCTTGGTCCGGATGGTCCGGATGCATCTCTCGCAAATGGCCAAAAGGTCGTTGTTCGTGGCAGCTACGATGATGCATCCAAGACCTTGACTGCAACAGAAATCAACATCGTTCCGATGGGCGGTGCCAATCCCGGTGGAAATCATGGAATCC
>CAIYBQ010000179.1 GCA_903924445.1 uncultured Armatimonadota bacterium
ACATGATCACCGCGTTTGCCTTGGGAAAGGCCATCCCGGATGTCAACTGATTCCGAGGCGTCGTCGTCGATAAAGGTGCCATCCCCGCGGTACCACGCCTTGGATGCCCTTCGCGCATACGCGATGTTCCTCGGTGTCGTTTTGCACGCATCGATGGCCTATATCCCAAACGTTCCGTGGGGCAGCCACGACCCGGCAGCGGCGGATTGGGTTAGTCTTATTCTGCTTGGTATCCACGGTTTTCGGATGCAGCTCTTCTTCGTCATCAGCGGCTTTTTTACGCTCATGCTCCTCCAGCGCCGCGGCGTTCAAAGTGTTGTCAAGCAGCGCTTCTTACGCATTTTGCTGCCATGTCTCCTCTGCCTCATCACTGTTCTGCCTGTACAAAACGCCGTTGTGGCGTGGGCAATACGAAGTGAAGCTGGCGCGATTGTAAGAAGCTCTAAGAATGAAAGTGCGACTGCATTCGTCAATGCTCTGAAGAGGGGCCAGCGCCCAAAGGCAACTCAGCTTCTCGCAGCTGGACTTGACCCGAACGTTCAGGATCCGATCTTCGGTCTTACGCTTCTTGCGTGGACAGCTCTTGTGGATGATGCCCCAATGGCTGGTGAGCTGATCAAGCGCGGCGCGGATGTCAACGGTCGCTCACGTAACCAATCGACGCCGCTGAACGCGGCGGCATTCCGTGGCAGTAAGATGGTCGCACAGCTCCTTTTGGAGAAGAATGCGGATACATCCCTCAAATCCGCCGATGGCGACACGCCACTGCGGTCAGCCTTTGCATCCGCGGATGCCTCGGCTGGAATTGCGACGCTGCTGTCCATTAGGATGCCACCTGATGCAGACCTGATCAAGGGCCGCCAGGCCGTGATTAAGCTTCTTCCGGGCGGCGAAGAGGCATTACGTGCATCACCGGATGCAGGCTTTGGCAAGAGCACCCAGCAAGGCCTCCCCGCGCTCCGAGCGGCATATACACAGTGGCTTGTATCTGGCTTGGTGATTGGAACCGGACCAACCGCTTTCAACTTCTTCATTACAAGTGTCTTTGGTCATCTGTGGTTTTTGTGGATGCTCTGGTGGATGGTCCTCATCCTTGCGGCCATGACAAGTCTGTTCGACCGTGTTCCACTCGGGGCCATTGCGTGGCTTGGAAAGCCCTGGCGTATTGCAATCCTCGTGATCCCAACCGCCATCCTACAAAGCTTCCAAGGCCTGTTCGCACCCATCCTCGGGCCCGATACCAGCATCGGCCTGCTCCCGATGCCGCATGTTTTCATCTACTATCTGTTCTTCTTTGTTGTCGGTGCGCTTATTTACAAGGCCGGCACCTTAGATGCTGCGGCAACAAAGGGCTGGATCGTCGAGCTGACAATCGCATCAGCACTCTGTTTCCCGCTCGCTCTGGTTCTGCTAGCCGGGCGTAACACAGGTGGACTGGTCCTCGGCGGGCTTGTTCAGGGGTTCTATACGTGGCTTAGCATCTTCGGCCTGATTGGCTTCTTCCGGGCAAAGCTTGGCGGTGAGTCGAAGGTTATACGCTATCTCTCGGATGCATCGTACTTTGTCTACATCTTCCACATCATCGTTGTTCTCGTCCTCCAGCATGTCCTCATAAAGATGGGTATCCCGGTCGCTATCAAGCTACTCGCGGTGGCCTTTGTCACAACCGGCATCCTTCTGGGTGTTTATCAAATCGCCGTTCGGTACACATTCATCGGCACATTGCTAAATGGCAAAAAGGTTCGTAATGCAGACTAACTCCAGGGCGTTTGCGCTTCAGATGCTTCTGGGGATGACCCTTGGAATGTCACCGGCCATCGCAGCAGATCGGCCTGTCTTTGACATCCCGACGACCACCAAGCCACCGAAAATCGATGGTGACCTCACAGACGATGCCTGGAAGGGCGCGCTTCGTGGTGGAGATTATGTCCGCTTTAATGGGTCTGCGCCGTTTTCTCAGCAGACCGAGACCTGGGTCACCACGGATGGCAAAAACCTCTACATCGCGTTCTATTGCCACGACAAGGAACCCGACAAAATCCGGGCGAGCGAGACGCAGCGTGGGTCGGGCGCGGTCGATGGCGATGACCACGTCACGGTTGTCATCGACAGCCAGCATTTGCACAGAGGGGCATCCACATTTGCCGTAAACCCGCTCGGGACCCAGCTCGAGCGACTTGAGAGCGGGACAGCCGGGAACATCACGTGGTCGGGAAACTGGTTTGCATCCAGTAAACGCGTCGCGGATGGCTGGGTTTGCGAGATGTCCATCCCGTTCAAGCTGATGCGCCATCAACCAAACACAAAGGCAATCGGCTTGCTGTTTTTGCGTGCGATGGCGCGGGAACCGAACCCGGGCGTGTGGCCCGCGCTGCCGCCGGAAGGGCAAACGCCGAGCGCTGTCCCGCAGTTTATGGCCGACTTTCGGCTGAAGCAGCCCATTGCGGATGACCGTCCAAAGCCTGTGGTCCTTCCATTTACGATCGCAACGGCGGACAAAGATGGCGTTTCGGCGATGCAGGGTGTCGATGTCAAGCTGCCATTTTCGCCGACAATCACCGGATTAATCTCGGTCAATCCTGGCTTTCAGACGGTCGAGCAGCAAGTTGCGAATGTCAACTTTTCGTATAACGAGCAGTATGTTCCGGACCGGCGTCCGTTCTTCTCCGAGGGGGCTGAGTTTCTGCCGGACCCGGAGCTGTTTTACTCGCAGCGCATCACCAACTTTGATGTCGGAACAAAAGTCGTCGGCCGCCAAGGGAATACATCGGTGGGGTTTCTGGCATCATCGATGCGCTCCGGGAAGTTCGACCGCGACACAAATGTCCTGGCCGTAAAGCAAAATGTCGGTCTCTTCAGTGACTTTGGCGTGTTCTCGACGGTTGACAACTTGTA
>CAIYBQ010000180.1 GCA_903924445.1 uncultured Armatimonadota bacterium
ACGCATTGGTCGCTGCAGCCGCTCCGTAAGCCGGCAGTGCCAGCTGGGAAGGCACCACATGTTCTTGACCGTTTCCTCGATGCAAAGCTATCCGCAAAGGGGCTTGCGATGGGGCCGGCGACGGATCGTCTAACCCTCATCCGACGCGTGACGTTTGACCTGATTGGTCTGCCTCCAACGGATGCTGAAATCAAAGCATTTGTGGGTGATAAAAAGCCCGGAGCGTATGAGCGTGTCGTTGATCGCTTACTCGCAAGCCCTCGATATGGTGAGCGCTGGGCGCGACACTGGCTAGATACCATCCACTACGCGGATTCCCACGGTGCTGAGCATGACATGGGCCGCAAGTACGCATGGCCATTCCGGGACTATGTGATTGACACATTCAACAAAGATGTTTCCTATTCGCGGTTTGTCCGCGAGCAGCTCGCAGCCGATGTTCTGTTCCCAAATCGCCCAGACCTGACGCCAGCGATGGGGTATCTCAGTGCTGGTAACTTCGATCTCAGTGCCTACTACACCGCTCCAATCCCATTTGAGATTTTGGACCGGGATGACATGGTCAATCAGGCGATGTCAACATTTGTGAGTACCACTGCCAACTGCGCACGCTGCCACGACCATAAGTTCGATCCTATTCCTACGACCGACTACTGGTCACTGCAGGCAGTCTTTGCGGGTGTGATCAAGGGTGATGTCACATACGAAGATCGTCCGGGACTTGCTGAGCAGCGCTCCAAGTGGACGAAGCTCAAGGAAGTTGCCGACAGCAAGGATGCAAACAAAATCCTGGCAGCAGAGCACAAGCCTGTCGTTGAGACATTTGTTTCGGCACTCAAGAACTTTGGTGGCTGGAAGCCTCTGGTCGTGCAGAAGGCTGCTGGCGTCGGCGGTGCAACGCTTACGTTCATCCCCGATGGGACCATTTCCGCAGGTGGTAAGCTACCCCTCAAGGATACATACACGATTGTTGGAGCTGCCGGCGCCGGGCGTGTAGCAGCAATTCGCATCGATGCACTGACATCCAGTGATCTCCCAAAGGGTGGGCCGGGGCGTTCAAACAATGGAAGTTTCCTGCTAACCGAGGTTTCTGTCGATGTTATTCGTGCAAACGGAAAGCGTGAGAACACCAAGATAGTTCGGACAAGTGCTGATCACAGTCAAAAGAACGGGGATGCTCCACGGGCTGCCGATGGACTGACGAGTACCGGATGGGGCATCAGCCCTGAGTTTGGCAAGGATCACCACATTGTCTTCGCCTTCGATGAGCCGGTTGTGCTGGGTGCAAGCGACAAGCTCGAGGTTGTCGTTGATCAAAACGATGGTGGAAGCCATCTGCTTGGAAAATTCCGCGTCAGTACGGCGGATGGCCCGAGCGCAATCTTGTGTGCAATCCCGCCGAGCGTCTCTGGAGTCCTGAAATCGCAGTTCCTCGATAAGACTGCTGAGACTGAGCTCGCTACCTTCGCAATCCGTGAGACAGCTGCTGCTGGACTTGCATCGCTGCCGGCACAGAAGCGTGTTTACGTTGCTGCACGGTCTGCGGATGTCGCGGATGTTGGGTTTAGAACCATCGACAAGCCACGTGAAATCCGTGTCCTTGAGCGCGGGGAACTCAGCCGTCCTAAGCAGGTTGTAGGGCCAGGAGCATTATCTGTGCTCCCACAGCTCAGCGATTACTTCAAGCGTCGCGACATGTCCAAGGAAAGCCAGCGACGTGCAGCACTTGCCGAGTGGTTTGTTGACCGCCGTAACCCACTGACTTGGCGAAGTATTGTCAACCGTGTTTGGCATTATCACTTCGGTAAGGGAATTGTGGACACTCCGGGCGACTTTGGCCGGATGGGCGGAGTGCCCAGCCATCCCGAGCTGCTCGATTATCTGGCCGTCTGGTTCCGCGATGATGCAAATGGTTCGTTCAAAAAGCTTCACCGCTTGATGGTAACAAGCCGTGCGTATCAACAGACATCGGTAAACCGCCCGGATGCTGCCAAAATTGACTCGGATAACCGGTTGCTCTGGAAGGCAAACCGCCTCCGCTTGGATGCTGATCAGTACCGTGATGCTGCATTGCAGACGGCGGGACG
>CAIYBQ010000181.1 GCA_903924445.1 uncultured Armatimonadota bacterium
GGATTTGATGGCTTTGACTTTGGGGCGCAGGGTGCATTGGATGCGATCAACGAGCTGGGTCTCGAGGGCGTTCGACAGCGTCTTGCCGAGCTGAATGTGGTTCCGGCGGTCTTTGGCCTCGATGTCGAGTGGCGCGGCTCCGATGAAAAGTTCGAAGAGGGAATGACGGGCTTTGCGGAGCGTGTGGCGGCTGCGGTTGCGGTTGGGAGTGATCGATGCTGCACGTGGATTCCTCCGGCAAGCGATGTCACCACCGATGCATGGATGGCTAGAACGATTGCACGTTTTCAGAAGATTATGGCTGTCCTGAAAGTGCATGGTGTCCGGCTGGGTCTTGAGTTTGTTGGCCCACACCACTTGCGGGCCGGCGGTGCAAATGCGATGGGTCCGCAACCAACGGTTTGGACATTGGAGCAAACCTTGGGGCTTATCGCTGCGATTGGCCCGGATGGTCTTGGCCTTTTGGTGGACAGCTATCATTTGGATACGACATCCACGGATGCCGATGCGTTGCTCCCCCTTGGGGATGCGTTGATTGTGCATGCGCATATCAATGATGCGGGGAGCGAGACGACGGCGGAGACGGCTCTCGATGGCAACCGGGTGCTTCCCGGCGCGGGGCGGCTGCCGCTGCAGCACTATGTGGATGTCCTTAAGGCGATTGGGTATAGCGGCTTTCTCTGCTGCGAAGTGCTTACACCAACGCCGCTTGGGCCGACGCCAACGGATGCAGCCAACAATATCCGGGAGAGTCTGCGTAAGCTTGGTGTTTAATGGCAGGCGGGTAGATGCTGAGTCGCCCCCGAATTTGACATCTTCTGTTAAACTAATGCGAATCTGACGAGGGAGTCCTTCTGAATGTCTAAAAATTTGCGAACGCGTGTGCTTCTTGGAGCCATGATGTTCTTCCAGTATGCTGCTTGGGGTGCCTGGGCCCCTGTTTTGGGTGCCACGCTAGGTAGCGAGACGGGCATTTTCAAGGCGCCTGGTGCCGCGATTGGCGCCATCTTTGGAATCCTGTGGCTGGCCTGTATTGTTGTCCCATTTGTGGGCGGCCAGCTGGTTGACCGTAAGGTCCCTGGCCAGATCTTTATGGGTGTGGCAGGCATTGTGTGTGCGGGTTCTGCATACGTGATGTCCAGTCAGACTCAGGTCGGAGACATGATTGGTGGCTTGATTCCTGTCAGTGGCCTCGGTCTCTGGCTGGTCGTCTGGTCCATCGCTTTTGCTCCGACAATTGGTATCGGAAACTCCATCACCCTGCATCACCTCAGCCAAGAAGAAGGCTCAACCGAAGCAGAGCGCGAAAAGGCTTTCTCTATCATCCGCACGATGGGTACCATCGGCTGGGTTGTCGTTGCATTCGCAGTGATGTGGGCCAAGGAAAACCTGAAGTCCATCCCTGTTTCCGAAATGACCATTTCGACAGGTGCTGCTGTCCTCTGGGCAATCGCATCCTTCCTCGTGCCGCACACGCCTCCTAAGACCGATGCACCAGATCCATGGGCATTCATGAAGGCATTCGAGCTCTTCAAGAAGGTTCCTGGCTTCACAGCGTTTATCCTGATCTCGCTGGTTGCATCCGCAGAATTCCAGTTCTTCTACACCCTCTCTGGCCAGTTCCTTGGCAGCCTCGGTGTACCTGAGTCACAGATTGCCCCTTACAAGGCAACGAGTCAGATTGCGGAAGTCATCTCACTAGCCGTGTTGCTTCCGATTGCGATTCGCAAGTTCGGGATGCGTACAACCCTTGTAATTGGAACCCTTGCCTGGGCGCTGCGCTACTTCATCTTTGCGACGAAGCTCGTAACCCCCGTCGTGTTGTCCCTCTCCCTCCACGGAGTCGGCTTCGCATTCGTCTTCGTCACCAGCTACTTCTACATCGACCGTGTAGCACCAAAGGACATCCGTGGTTCCGCACAATCGATGTTTACACTGGTAACGCTTGGTGTTGGAAACTACCTCGGCTCAATTCTCTCTGGAAAGCTGCAGGATGGCTTCACCACCGTCGTAAATGGTGCAAATGTTGTCAACTGGCCGATGATCTTCATCGTCCCAGCGGTCCTTACACTCCTGTCTGCAATCGGCTTCCAGCTGTTCTTCAAGGAGCCAAAGATCACGGAAGGTGAGGAAATCAAGCTCGCTCACTAAGCGGCTTGTATCCACGCTACAGCGTATTCTGACACCCCGATGGCTTTCATCGGGGTGTTTTTTATGCCACACTGTTTGCCGTGACTCCCACATCCAAGCAAGCCCTCCTGAACTGGTTTGATGTCCATCAACGCGAAATGCCCTGGCGGTTGACCAAGGACCCGTATGCAATTTGGGTTTCGGAAATGATGCTGCAGCAGACGCAGGTTGTGACGGCAACACCTTACTGGCAGCGGTGGATGGAGCGGTTTCCAACAGTAGCATCACTTGCGGATGCTCCCCTTGATGATGTCCTGATGCACTGGCAGGGTCTTGGGTACTACGCGCGGGCCAGGAATATGCACAAGGCAGCATCGGTTGTCCTTAGCGATCACGCTGGAGTGTTTCCGACATCCTACGATGACCTCCTGGCTCTTCCAGGTGTAGGTCCATACACAGCAGCCGCAGTTTCATCGATTAGCTCGAATGCCCATCGTGCCGTCGTCGATGCCAACGTCATCAGGGTTCTATGTCGCCATGAAGGGATTGAGGACAATCCGAAACTGCCTGCGGTACAAGTGCGGTTACAAACCATCGCGGATGCCAATCTGGACGAAGCGAGGCCAGGGGATTTCAATCAGGCGATGATGGAGCTCGGAGCGACGTTGTGTACCCCGAAGAGCCCATTTTGTGACCGCTGTCCGATTGGGGATGACTGCATCGCGAAGAAGACCAGGATGCCTGAGCGGTATCCATTGCCGGTAGAGAAGCCAAAGGCGATTCGGCGCACGGATGTCCTGATTATCGCGCTATGCGATGGCATGACGTACACCCATCAGCTCCCGCAGGATGGCTTGTGGGGCGGACTGTATAGCTTCCCGCGAATATCTGTGATGGATGGAGAGTCCGTGATCGAAACTGTCACCAGACTAGCGATCGACATCCTCGGCGGTGAGAATCATCAACCTGTCGAGCTAGGACGCATTCGCCACGCGGTCACGATTTATAACGTCGAGCTCATTGCTTACATCGTCAATGTGACCGAGTTTGCAGCTGACCATCACAATTGGAGAAGCCTCTCGGAGATTGACACATTTCCGATGCCAAACCCGCAAGCAAAGCTCTGGGCACAGCATAAACATGAGCTGCTCAGTGGCAGGCTGCCGGTTTCACAACCGGCATTGGACCTATAGCCGGGGCACTATTTGCGTTTGCGTGAAGTCATCATTGGCTTCAACGTACGGGTAGCCATGAACTGCTCCTTGTCATACGCATCCAGCCAGTTTTCCACCCAGCCCACGCCGACATCTTCGATGACCTTTTGGACGCACAAGTACTGCTTGGCTTCATCGACAGTGATTTCATTTTCTTCGGCCACAGTCGCAGCCATTTTAGCCATCACAGCCTGAGTAGTTTCAGTTTGCGTACTCATCCAGGCATCCCAGTGCTTGATGGTCTCTTCCGGGGTCATATACAGTCTGGCGAATCGCTCCAGCGCTGTTTCATCGGCATCGAATTCAGTTGCATCCATAATGCAATTGTACGGTGGGAATTAGAAAACGGATGCGGATTTTAAGGCAAGTATTGCGATACCGACGAGGAGGAGTATTGCAATCAGTATCAAGCGTGCTGGCCAGTTCGATTTCAGATTGCCTTTATAGGCGCTGACAAACTTATACATCGCGGCATCCGCGGCGCGATTGATCTTGTCATCCGAGTTGGCTTCCAGCTCAACCTTGATACTCCCGGGCTTTCGACCGGGCTTCCAAGTGATGATGACTCTTGCCACCCAGCCCTCGATTGGGATGGTTCCCGTCAGGCGACCAGAGACGTCAAAACTCTGCACTTTACCGATACGTTGCAGGGTGTGTCTACAACGTTCGGCGACAGCAGATTCTTCGCCAGTCGTAGAAAAATCGAGGTAACGGCTCATTTACAGGGTCAGATTATTCCGCGCTCGGCAATTCGGCAAACATAGATATATTCCAGTTGGATAATAATCGTCGTAATGAAACCAAAGGAAGCCCGATGACATTGCTTGGATCGCCATCAATGGATACCACAAATGCCATCGCCTGGTCTTGCATCCCGTAGCCACCTGCTTTATCAAAAGGCGAACCCGTCGCAACATAGGCCTTGAGCTGGTCTTCTGGAATATCAGCAAAGGTCACGCGCGTCGTCGTGATTTCTGAGCAAACACGGTGCGGAACAACGGTTGAATCAACCAGAACGATTGCGGAGTGAACAGAGTGTGTACGCCCAGAAAGCTGCTTCAGCATGGCGATTGCCGCTTCTGTATTCTCGGGCTTACCAAGTATATGTCCACCGGGGCAAACGACATCGGTGTCGACACCAATCACGATTCCTTGGTATTGGTCGGCTACAGCAGCTGCTTTTCCCATTGCAGCGGCTTCCACATAGACAATCGGGTCCTTGATGTGTGCCAAACTGGCTTCATCAAAGTTGCTGACAACAACCTTGGGATTGATGCCCAGATAGCGGATGAGTTCATGACGGCGTGGGCTGGCGGACGCAAGATAAATCACAGGCATTAGTCTGAGCTGTCTAATGCTGTTTCGGGAGAATCCGGTTTGTTGGAAGAATCGGAATCATCGGTGTCGACAGCAGCATGTTCACGCTCAAGCTCCATCACCCGTTGTTCAAGGGCGGTCATTTTGTCATCCGATGGATCTTCTGTCCGCGCGGCAGCAGAGAAGACATCGGCGACGGTTGGACGCTGACGAATCAGGTTTAGGATTCGGTCACGGATAGGCCTGCCCCTCTCCTCAAGGCTGTCAACAAACTGTGGCGCATCTGCCAACGCATGGCGTATTCGGTTGTCCAAGTCGCCCGCGACTTGCTCTAGTTTTTCTATCGCAACAACCCCTGCTCCAAGGGTTACATCGGCGATGCGCTCAGCACTGGGCGGCCGTAATCCGCCAGGCTGTACATCCCCACCATCCGGCTGGTCTTGATTATCGCTTGACATACCGCATTCTCCCTATTCGGCCGGCGCATACACATCGCGCTTCAGTACACCTATATACGGGAGATTCCTGTACTGTTGGTTCCAGTCAAGGCCATAGCCGACAACAAAATAATCGGAAATAGTAAAGCCAACATAGTTGGCATCCACTTTGCCTTCACGCCGAGCTGGCTTATCGAGCATCGTGACGACCCGAAGACTCGCTGGCGCGCGCTGCCGCAGGTTGCGGAGGACGTAGGAGAGGGTCAGTCCTGTATCGATGACATCTTCGACGACGATGACGTGGCGCCCTTCGATGGACTCATCAAGGTCTTTGGTAAGGCGTGCTTCACCGCTCGACTGTGTTCCGCAATAGCTAGAAACCCCGAGGAGGTCGACGGTAAGCGGGAGGTCAATATGACGCATCAGGTCAGCAAGGAACGGAATCGATCCTTTGACGATGGTTACGAGGTGTGGCTGGCGACCTTGGTAGTCACGGGTGATTTCCGCGCCAAGCTCTGTAACCCGTGCGTTAATTTCATCTGCGGTGAACAGAACGCTCTCGATATCGTGATCCATGAAACCCATCTCGTTACCCCCGAGTCAATATCCCGGATGAACCTGGAAGTGTGACGCGAAATTCGTATTCGTTATACGTCATTTACAGCGATGGCTTGAGTGCGTGACGTTTATGTAATGGACCATCAAAAAAATCTAGAGACATTTTGTAGTAATCGAAGGTTTTCATACGATTAATATGTGTGGTCAGGATTTATCGGAGCAAAGCGCATGTCTGGGCTGTGATGCCGCTCTCTGATACTCGCCTGTGAATCGCTAGTAGAATGGATAAGGAGATAGCAGCATGGATGCAAGTGAACGAATTAGCTGGTTACGCACGGAAATTGCCCATCATAACGCGCTGTATTACATCAATGATGCGCCCACAATCTCCGATGCTGAATACGATGTGCTGCTCCATGAGCTCATCGCCTTGGAAGCAGCAAATCCCAGTCTGATAAGCGATGACTCGCCAACGCAGCGGGTAGGTGCGCCCCTGAGTGGAGGGTTTGCAGAGGTTGTTCACGGTCGTCCGATGTTGTCGCTCGCGAATGCATTCAGTGCGGATGAGCTGATCGAATTTGATGCCCGTATACGGCGATTTCTGGAGCTAGACCAGGATGCTGACATTCAGTACTGCTGTGAGCTGAAATTGGATGGTCTTGCAGTAAGTATCACGTACAACAAGGGCGTTTTCTACCGTGCAGCGACCCGTGGGGATGGCACCACCGGCGAGGACATCACGGCGAATGTCCGGACCATCCGGAGTGTTCCGCTGCGGATGACGATCGAAGATGCTCCTGAACTTTGTGAAGTCCGTGGGGAGGTTTACCTGCCCCATGCAGAATTTAGGCGTATCAACGACTTACGGGAAGCAGCAGGTGATGCGACATTTGCAAATCCCCGTAATGCAGCCGCTGGTTCGCTTCGTCAACAGGATCCAAAGATCACTGCAGAGCGGAGGCTGGCAGCAGCGTTTTACAGCATCGGGGAATCGACAACCCCGGAGCCACAATCGCAGACATCACTCCTCGAATGGCTACGCTCAGCCGGATTACACACAGACTCACATGTGCAGCTGTGTAACGGCATCCATGATGTCGTCGCACATATCGAAAAGTGGGAACAGCTTCGGTCAGCGCTACCTTATGACACGGATGGGATGGTCGTAAAAGTCAACGATGCCGATATGCAGAGGCGTCTTGGATCCGTCGCGCGAGCTCCACGCTGGGCGATTGCATACAAGTATCCCGCGCAGCAGGTCGAGACAATTGTTGAAGATATTTTGGTTCAGGTTGGCCGGACCGGTGCAGTTACTCCATTAGCAAAGCTGCGGCCAGTCGTGTGTGCTGGGGTAACGGTCAGCCGGGCCACACTGCATAACCAGAGTGAGATTGACCGAAAGGATGTTCGCATTGGCGACACCGTTGTGATTCAACGGGCTGGCGAAGTCATTCCGGAAGTCGTATCGGTGGTTGTCGCGCACCGTCCAGAATCATCTGTGCAGTATGTCATTCCGCCACATTGCCCAAGCTGCGGGACGGAATTGGTCCGCCCGGATGGTGAAGCGGTTATTCGGTGTCCCAATGTAGCAGAGTGCCCTGCACAGCTCCAGACGCGCCTCGAGCACTTTGTCAGCCGCTTGGCATTCAACATCGATGGTCTTGGCGGAGAGCGTCTGGCCCAGATGATTGATGCTGGGCTAGTCAAAAGTGCAGCGGACATTTTCAGGGTTAAACCTGACGACCTGCTTGGGCTGGACCGGGTGGGGACAAAGCTGGTTGAGAACCTGGTTTCAGGAATTGATGCGAGCCGGACGGTCACACTGTCGCGATTTATCTATGCGCTTGGTATTCGACATATCGGGGAGCGGGCAGCGGAGATTCTTGCGAACCATTTCGGAACACTGAGTGCACTGCGTGGTGCATCGACGGACACGTTGGTCAAAGTGCACGAAATCGGACTGAGCACAGCGGAATCGATAACAGAGTGGTTTGCCGCACATCAGGAGACCATTGATGACATCCTGTCGGCAGGCGTTATCGTCGAAGATGCAGCCGTTCCGGTTTCACGTGACATCCTTGCAGGGCAAATCTATGTGTTTACTGGCGCACTAGAGCGCTTGACACGTGAGAGTGCTGAAGCGTTGGTCAGATCCCTTGGCGGAACAGCAACAGGCTCTGTCAGCAAAAAGACAACCTGCCTCGTTGCGGGACCAGGTGCTGGCTCTAAATTGGCTAAAGCAGAGTCACTGGGCATAACGGTCATTGATGAAGCTGCGTTTATCGCAAGCCTCCCCGATGATGTTGACATCAAATAGGTACCATATAGAGGCATAACTCGATTGTCAATGATGCTCGCTTGTATCGATGATCACTATGCAGCGTGCTTCATGGCAGCGACGGTGCTTGCAGGTGCGATGAGTAGTCGCTTATCCGCCTTACTCTCGTACATCGCACAGTCGGCATGATGGAGAAGAGATTCGAGGTCATTACCGTTCTCAGGGAACATCGCGACGCCGATGCTTGCTGAGACAGAAACCCTCTGCGTCGTTTCTCCGATATGCGTGAGTGACATTTCAGAGATGGCAGCACTGAGGCGATGGGCAATGTGCCTCGCAGATGACCTGTCTGTGTCTGGTAGTAGGACAACAAATTCATCGCCAGCGTAACGTGCAACGACATCCTTGTCGCGCAGCACTGAATCGACAGTGTTTCCAAGTGATTTGAGAACCTCGTTGCCGAAGACGTGTCCGTAGGAATCATTGATTTTCTTGAAGTTGTCGAGATCCAGCATCAGGATTGAGAATGGAACACCGGATGCTTCTGCGCGTACGACAGCCCGTTCGACAACGGTTGCAAGGTAGCGGGCGTTGCGAAGACCAGTGAGGACATCGGTGATCGCCGACTCGCGATGTTCTTCGAGCTCAGCGGCATTATCGATGCCCCTTGCGACGAAGCCACCGACGTTGGCGAGAATCCGAAGGTCTTCGTCATCGAAGCCGCCTACACGTTGATGGTAGAGATTAATGGTTCCGACGACTCTGCCGTTTACTTCCATCGGGGCAACGATGGCTGTTCGTGGAACAAACCACGCAGCAGTTGCCGCCTGCAGCATCAGGTCCGTCGAGTCATAGTCCCCTACAAAGCCAACACCGGATTCGATGGTTGTGAATGTCGGACCGGTCTTTCTGTCGATGCGAGCTGCATTGAAGAAGTCAGCATTCATGCCACTCACGCTCACGGCGCGGGCAACACTGCCAGAGCGCAGAAAGATTGCGCAAGTGTCTGCTTGAAACAGGATGCGAATGCGTTCTGCAACCATGTCGGTCGTTTCGCGAACATCCCGAATCGTCGAGAGTACCTGAGAAACTTCAAAGATTGTGGTGTATTCAAAGGATGCCCGGTTGATGGCGGTAGCGACTTCCGTTGATACGGCATCGGGTCGTACGGTAACGGCAGCAAGGTTTGGATTCTCGATAATGACTTGCTCAAACGCAGCAACAACGCTCGGATCAAAGTGGGTTCCAGTTGAATCCTGGATGTGTAGGAGGGCGCGTTCGTGCGTCCAGCCTTCGCGGTAAGGTCGATCCGATGTGAGTGCATCGTAGACATCAGCAACCGCTAGGATCCGTCCACCAAGGGGAATATCATGTGCGACGAGACCATCCGGATACCCGCTGCCATCCCACTTCTCGTGGTGATGCTTCACAACTCCCATGACAGGACCGGGGAAGTTCACAGGCTCCAAAATTCGTGCGCCGATTTCAGCGTGTTTCTTGACGAGTGCGAACTCATCATCGGTGAGACGGCCTGGCTTGTTCAGGATGTGTTCCGGGATACCCAGCTTGCCAACATCGTGTAGAGCCGCACCAATCTCGATTGCTTGGACATCTGGTTCAGAGAGACCTAGGCGTCTGGCGATGGCCACCGCGAGCTTACGGACGCGGCCAATGTGCTCTTGCGTGTAGCGGTCTTTGGCATCGATGGCAAGTGCAAATGCTTCGACGGTGGATTTTAGGAGCGTTTCAAGAGCATCATTTCGTTCAACAAGTTCGCGTTTGAGCTTTTGCTCGCGGAGCACGAGCATCCCGATGGGCGCAGCGATAACCACGAGTGGCAATACGACTTCATAGCGGCCTCCGGACATGTGCAGTCCGATGCGGATGGCGGCGACGATGGCAGCGCCAGCAAGGTACCCGGGAAGGGTGGAGTAGAGGTCTTTGAGGATGGTGAGAAAGCGTGAGCCGGAGGAGGCAGATTGGACGGCGGCGAGGAGGATGACGGAGATGAAGTGGTGGAC
>CAIYBQ010000182.1 GCA_903924445.1 uncultured Armatimonadota bacterium
GCAGCGCTTGCTGTTCAAAGATGGCTTGCTACGGGATCACCTAGGGCGACCTGTAAATGATATTGAAGGCGCCACGGGAAGTGGACTTGCCGATTGGCAGCTACTAAGTGTGCGGCTGCTAGTTGGTGAACGTGTGCTTCACATTACGCTAAGCCATCCGCTCCATGGAGCTGCGATCTGTGCTCTCGATGCCCGGACTGGTGCTGCCGTTGTCGTACAGAGCGGGCTCTGGAAGCGAATGGGTACCTCGCTCTACATCGATGAACGGGCTGGTGTCACGGCTGCTGTCGAGAGGGATGCCATCGATGTTCCACTCGTTGTCACCACAAAAAACACGGATGCGCGGTTGGTTATTGGTGTTCCGGCAGGAGCTGTTGGCAAATTCAGTGAGGTGGCTGTGAGCCCGGATGGCAAGGTTGTCGCTGCAGTGCTCGCAGGGAGTGCCATTTACGTGATTGACATGGTCCGTCGGACAAGCCGTAAGGCCAGTAGTGGGACGTATGTAGCGCCTCATTGGAATGGAGCAAAGTCACTTATGGCCATCAAGCAACCCGGGGCTGGCCAAAAGACTGTGATGGTTGAGATTAACACTGAGACCTTGCGTGAGCGGACAGTCATTCAGGATGTGGATGCGTTTACGGTGATTTCTCGTCGACGATCAAACTGGAAAATCAAAACGACTCCGTGATAACATTCGTACGTTGCAGCCATACCCAAGTGGTAAGGGAACAGATTGCAAATCTGCCATGCACCAGTTCGAATCTGGTTGGCTGCTTACACGAAACAGGCGTACCCAAAGAGGGGCGCCTGTTTTTTATTGTCCGCATGCGTATCGATTAATAATGAAATCGATGCTTGTGTAGGAACATCGTCTGCGTTTGGCGAACCCTGCCACTATGTCTAACCATGTTGATCAGGTGTTGAATCCTGAACGTGATCGTGCGTTGCTTGGCCGTGTGATGCGGCGGCAGGTTCGCTTGTCTCTCGGTGTAGCCTCTGTTTTTCTGGGAATTGTCTTACTGTTGCCTGTTTTCAATCTTTACTATCCAGAGCTGGCATCCCAGAAGATTGGTGGATTTACATTGACATGGCTGATCTTAGGTGTGCTCTTTTATCCGATTACCTGGGGGCTGAGTGCAATCTTTATCCGGAAGTCAAATGCGCTTGAGGATGCCATTGAGCGTGATGAGAAGAGTGGGGTGGCGCATTGATTCCTCTGTTGTTTGTCATCCTCGTTACCGTCGCGACGGTATTGCTTGGAATCATTGCGACCAAACGTGCTCAGTCGGCATCCGACTTTTTCGTCGCTGGCCGTCAAGTAAGCGTCTTTATGAACGCATCGGCCATTTCAGGGGAGTACTTGTCAGCCGCATCGTTTATGGGTGTTGCTGGTTTGGTGATGCGCTTTGGCTACGACGCGATGTGGTATCCGGTTGGGTACGCGGCAGGTTACTTGTTTTTGCTGCTGTTCATCGCTGGACCGCTTCGCCGCTTTGGGGCGTACACGATTCCTGATTTTGCCGAAGGTCGCTTTGACTCGCCCTTGTTCCGGAAGATAGCAGTTTCCTTCGTGATGTTCATCGGGTTCTTTTACACGATGCCACAAATGAAGGCTGCGGGCGTGACGATGGGATCCATCATGCAGTGGCCCTACTGGGTCGGGATCGTGGTGGTTGGAGCAGTGATTACGTTTAACGTGGCACTTGGTGGGATGAAGGGGATTACGTTCGTTCAGGCATTCCAGTACTGGGTCAAGGCTTTTGCGATTGCCGTGCCAGTCTTTGTCATCATGTCTGTTTACGGCTCGTACACATCAACGCTTTCAAAAACAGCTGCTAATGCATCCGGTTTCCCAGTGTTGGTGACCGATGGAACGTACAAGATAAATGGTAAGGCCAAGGCCCCTACCAATGTTGTTGCATTTCAGGCGGTAGAGGCGGATGTTACATTTAGGTCATCCACCGTCATCGGCAAGGTCTCTCCAAGCCGCAAGCCTGAAGCAGGTGAGGATGCATTGGTCCTTGATGCGATTATCAAGGCAGGGGCGATTGCATCTGGTACGACAATCCACTTGGTGCCGGTCGTCGTCACACGGGATGGGGTTCCTGTTGAGAAGGATGGCAAGACTGTCCTGACGGGAGTCAAGCTCGAATTTGATGAACCTGCTGAGCTGGCGCTTGCCAAGGGCTTGCCTGTTCCCAATGCGCAGAAGAATAGCAAGTGGCTTGCTCCGTTCGGAACACTGACAAGCAAACACGGCTATCCGTTGCTGTACACGTACAGTCTGATCATCGCGTTGATCTGTGGCACCGCAGGATTGCCGCACATCCTTGTTCGCTTCTACACAAACCCGGATGGCCGTTCGGCAAAGAAGACGACATTCTGGGTGATGGTTTTGATTGGCGTGTTTTACTTCTTTACGCCGATTTGGGGTGCCGTTGGCCGCGAGTTCATTCCGGGGTTATACGTACCAAACAAGACGGACTATGTTGTTATTAATTTACCGGGGCAGGTTCCAGGCATCTGGGGAGATGTTCTCAAGGGTGTGACCAGTGCTGGTGCCTTTGCTGCGTTTATGTCGACATTCAGTGGTCTTCTTGTATCGATGAGTGGTGCGTGGGCGCACGATATTTACGGACGTATTCTTCAACCAGAGTCAAGTCCGACACAGCGCATCTCTGCCTTCAAAGTTGCCGCCATTGTCATCGGTGTAATTTCGATGGTACTCGGCTTGTTTATCGAGACGTTTGACATCGCGATGCTTGTTGGATGGGCATTTGCGATTGCGGCTGCCAGCTACTTCCCGTTGCTTCTGCTCGGGGCTTGGTGGCGTGGCTTGACGGCGACAGGTGCGGCATCTGGGATGTTAGTTGGTGGTCTGTCAAGCCTGACGGCGATTATCTTCTTTATGTTGAGTGACCGAAAAGTCGTAACGATTGCGGATCCGCTGGTGAAGTCACTTTGTGAGCAACCTGCCATCTGGACGGTTCCACTCTCGCTGCTGGTGATGTACGTGGTGTCATTGGTCACGCGTGCAAGTATTCCCAAGGATGTAGATGAAAAGATGCTTCGTCTTCACGCTCCTGAGGGGTTGGGATACAGCAAGGATTACATCTCGTCAGACCACTGACAACCTTGCAGACGAGACTTTGCATGGTAGAATCCGAAGGTTCAGTGTGTCGCACTGATACTTATTTGCGTGTCGGCATTGTCGGTGCGTAATAGAAAAAGTAGTTTAACTACGCCAAAGCCTGTGCCAAGGTACAGGAACTGGAGGAAATATGGCTAGAGAAGCTTGGAAAACCCGCGAAGCCCGTCGTGTTGCAACGGTGGCCCGTTTCGCTGAGCGTCGTGCAGAGCTTAAGGCTCGTGCAGACAAAGGCGATTTTGATGCAACCATGGAGCTTGCGCTGCTCCCGCGTGATTCGTCCCGTACCCGTGTAAAGAACCGCTGTTCGATCACTGGCCGCGCGAGTGGCTTCATGCGTAAGTTTGGCGTGTCACGTCAAACATTCCGTGAATTGGCACACCGTGGACTTATTCCTGGTGTAACAAAGTCGTCCTGGTAGTTTTGGAGGTCTGTAATGGTAGTTTCTGATCCTATTGGTGACCTCCTGACTCGCATTCGTAATGCGCAGGCGGCAAATCATGACTCTTTGGAAGTTCCATCGTCTAAGATGAAGTTGGAAGTTCTTCGTATCTTGCTCGAGGAGGGCTACATCAAGTCCTATGAGCTCGTAGAGGCAACGCCTCAAAACAACATCAAGGTTGCGTTGAAGTATGCTCAGGGTGTTGGCCATCGCCGCACTCCGGTCATCGACACAATCAAGCGTATTTCTAAGCCTGGTCTTCGCATTTATGTGACATCAGACGAAATCCCGATGGTCAAGCGTGGTCTTGGTATCTCCATCGTGTCCACAAGTCGTGGCTTGATGACAGGGCGTTCTGCAAAGCGCCTCGGCATCGGTGGTGAGGTCGTCGCGACCATCTTCTAAGTTGTTAACTGCATTTTGTGCAGTTGGTGATCGAGACCTGCCAATGGAATTGGCGGGGGAGTAACCTGATATGTCCCGTATTGGAAAGCAGCCTATTACGCTGCCCGCAGGTGTGAGCATCGTTACGGATGCGGATGGCCAGACAACGGTCACCGGTCCTAAGGGTGTTCTTGTAAGAACGTTGAACCCAGATATGGTGGTTCAAGTTGAGGGTTCGACTGCTGTCGTTACCCGCCCAACGGATTCTGAGCGCCATCGTGCGATGCATGGTTTGACCCGTACGCTTCTTGCGAACATGGTCATCGGTGTATCCGCTGGGTATGCAAAGATCCTGAATGTAACCGGTGTTGGTTACCGCGCAGTCATCGAAGGTCAAAACCTTGTGTTGAGCGTCGGTTATTCGCACCAGGTGACCGTTGCGCCTCGTCCTGGTGTCAGCTTCAAGGTGGAGCAGGACAACCAGCGTATGCCAATCATCACGGTGATGGGTATCGACAAGGAAGTTGTTGGCCAGACTGCAGCGGAGGTCCGCAAGGTCCGTCCGCCAGAGCCATACAAGGGCAAGGGCATCCGCTACAGCACCGAGGTTGTCCGGCGTAAGGCTGGTAAGTCCGGTAAGGCTGGTAAGGGCGGCGGTAAGGGCGGCAAGAAGAAGTAAGCCGCACCCGGTAGGGGTCCCGGTAGTTCCGAGGCTCTGTGAAAAGGATTTTATTTTATGCAAGTAAACAAGAACGCAAGCCGTTCGCGACGTCATAGTCGCATTCGCAAGCGTGTGTTTGGAACTCAGGAGCGGCCACGTTTGAACGTGTATCGTTCAACAGCTCACATCTATGCACAGGTGATTGATGACACGACAGGGCGAACCCTTGCTTGTGCGACATCCCTAGATGCTGGTGTCCGGGCCGAAACAAGCGGTGGCAACATCGCAGGTGCAGTTGCTGTTGGCAAGTTAGTTGCTGAACGTGCGCTCACTGCAGGTATTAGCAAGGTCGTGTTCGACCGTGGCGGATATCTCTATCACGGTCGGATTAAGGCGCTTGCGGATGCGGCGCGTGAGGGAGGCTTAGATTTCTAATGGCACGCATTAATGTCGACGCGCTCGACCTCGAAGAGCGCATTGTACGTACCAACAAGGTTCAGAAGACCCACAAGGGTGGACGAACCATGTCCTGGTCGATTCTCATCGTTGTTGGTGATGGCCAAGGTCATGTGGGTGTAGGCATCGGCAAAGCCCGTGCTATCCCAGATGCAATCCGTAAGGGTACCGAAGCAGCAAAGAAAGCTGTTTTCCGTGTACCTATGGTAGATGGCTCGATTCCTCATGAAGTTTTGGCGCACCACGGTGCATCCGAAGTTCTGTTGAAGCCAGCAGCTGATGGTACTGGAGTTGTGGCCGGTGGTGCAGTACGTGTATTGCTCGAACTGGCTGGAGTCCGTAATGTCCTTGCTAAGTCCATCGGTGCAAACAACCCGGTGAACAACGCATGGGCCTGTGTGGATGCGTTAAAGCAGCTGCGCTCGGTTGAACTCGTCGCTTCCCTTCGTGGGAAGTCGGTCTCTGAGATCAAGCGCGGTGCTGTGACGACGGAGGTAAGTGATGTCCAAGCTTGAGATCACATTGAAGAAGAGCCCAATCGGGTTTGAAGGTTCGCAGGGTGCGACCGCGCGTGCACTTGGTCTTACCAAGGTCGGACGTACGGTTATCCAGCCTGATAACAATTCCATCCGTGGAATGATCTTTAAGATTCGCCACATGCTGCAGGTTGTGGAGGTTGCTGAATGAATCTAACGGATCTCCGTCCAGCTGACGGATCAACACATCGCCGCAAGCGCATCGGTCGTGGTCCAGGTTCTGGCCATGGAAAGACCAGTACGCGTGGTCACAAGGGTGACAAGGCGAGAGGCTCTGTGCGTCCTGGATTCGAGGGTGGACAGACTCCATTGCATCGACGTCTGCCTAAGCAGCGTGGTATCGGTGTAGGTCTGACTGCTCGTGGCTTCAACACGGGCCGCTACAAGACGCACTACTCTGCAGTGAATCTGGACATGATTGCGCTCCGCTTTGAAGCGGGAAGCGAAGTGTCTCCAGAGGCGCTCCAGGCTGTCGGATTGATTAGTTCCCTTGAGCTTCCAGTGAAGATCTTGTCACGCGGTGGTGTTGACAAGCCCTTGACGGTACGTGCTCACAAATTCAGCGCAGGCGCACAAGTTGCGATCACTGCTGCTGGAGGAACCGTCGAAACCATCTAAGGTTCCGACAACTCCGGAATACGTGGCGTATCGGTTGCAGTTTCTGCAGTCGGTGCGCCATACCGGTTATTTTTGGTCCAACTCTGAGGATAACGATGCTACAGAAGTTGCAGGCTGCGGTGCAGGTTCCGGATATCCGGCAGCGCCTTCAGTATGTTCTGATAATATTTGCCGTTTACATTCTGGCATTGCATGTGCCTGCGGCTGGAATAAACCATGATGCAATGGACCGGCTGCTTCAGTCTGGCCTTCTAAACGCATTGGATGTGTTTTCCGGCGGTGCCCTGAAGAAGTTCTCGATCATTGGACTTTCGATTACGCCGTATATCAATGCATCTATCTTTATGCAGCTGATGACGGTTGCTATTCCACAGCTCAAGGCCCTCCAGAAGGAAGGCGAGAGTGGACGTAAGGTCATTAGTCGCTATACCCGTTATGCATCCGTTGGACTCGCAGTGGTCCAGGGTGTTGGCCTTTGTAATGTCCTCGTGTCAAACGGCGCGTTGCCACCCGGGATCATTTCCATTGCCACAACCGTTACGGCTTTAACTGCGGGAACAATGTTCTTGCTTTGGCTGGGTGAGCAGATTACAGAGCGTGGTATCGGAAACGGTATCAGCCAGATTATCTTCGTGGGAATCATGGTTTCTATTCCTGCGCAGGTGATGAAGACTGCTGTCGCGGTACGTGAAGGTGCAGTTCCCATCATTGGTGTGATTGCGATTGTTGCGTTGTTCCTCGCATCAATCGTAGGCATCATCTACATGACGCAGGGAGTTCGCCGAATTCCAGTCCAACACATGCGTAAAGTCGTTGGAAAGCAGATGACAAGCGGTGGCTCGTCGTTCTTACCGCTGAAGGTAAATACGGCTGGTGTCATCCCGGTTATCTTTGCGATGTCCTTGCAGCTCTTCCCGCAGACACTTGCTCAGTTCTTCCCCGGAGGAACTCCGGTGGGGGACATTCTGAAAAGTGCTACGGAGTGGCTAACGCCGGGGTACCGTGATCC
>CAIYBQ010000183.1 GCA_903924445.1 uncultured Armatimonadota bacterium
ACTTTTCCCTGGATATGTGGCAACGGGTGCTTATCCATTTCGGGTGACGCGGGATGCTGATGTTGAAATCCGTGAGGCAGAGGCGGAAGACCTCATGCAGGCGGTGACTGCAGACATTGAACGCAGACACTTTAGCTTTGTGACTCGGCTTGAAGTGTCAACGGATATGCCGATCCACATTCGTGAGCTGCTTGTCCAAGGGCTTGAAATGGATGCCCGTAACGTTGCAGTCAGCTCAGAAACAGGTCCTGGTGTGCTTGGTGTTTCGGCCTATATGGAGCTTGTTGGGCTTCCGTACCCCGAACTTAAAGATGCCCCACATGTCCCCAGAATCCCGGACTTGTTTACCAGTGGAGAGGAGATCTTTTCGCTGGTCGCACGTGAGGATGTTCTCTTACATCACCCGTATGACAGCTTCAACCCGGTTATCCAATATGTACAGGAAGCCGCTCGTGACCAAGATGTCCTTGCGATCAAGCAAGCCTTGTACCGCGTAGGGACAAAGTCTCCGATCGTCCAGGCGCTGATGGAAGCCCGTGATGTTGACACACAGGTTGCAGTGCTCGTTGAGCTCAAAGCACGCTTTGATGAGCAAAACAACATCACATGGGCGCGCCGCTTGGATGAAGCAGGCGTTCACGTTGCCTACGGACTCATCGGACTGAAGACGCATGCCAAGATTCTCTTGATTGTGCGACGTAACCCGGATGGCAGTATCCGAAGGTTTGTGCACCTCGGTACGGGCAACTACAACGCGACGACGGCACGCATCTACACGGACTTCGGGCTGATGTCAGCCGATCCTGATCTTGGTGCGGATGTTTCCGACCTCTTTAACGTTCTCACCGGGTATTCAAAACAAAAGACATTCCGGAAACTATTAGTCGCTCCACTAAATCTACGTGAGCGCTTAGTCGAGATGATTCGGCGAGAGGCTCATCATGCCCGAAAGGGCAGGACTGCGCGCATCATTTTCCAGATGAATGCATTGGTGGATGAGGAAATGATCCGCGAGCTCTATGATGCTAGCCGTCATGGTGTGCAGATTGACTTGATTGTCCGCGGAATCTGCTGCCTTGTGCCGGGCCTCGATGGTTGGTCAGAGAATATTAGAGTTATCTCAATCGTTGGACGGTTCCTGGAACATGCCCGCATTTACTTCTTCCATAACCACGGGGACACTCAATTGTGGATGGGAAGCGCTGATCTCATGACCCGTAATCTGGATCGCCGTGTAGAGGTCGTCTTTCCTGTAGAGCTTGCACGGCATAAACAATATGTTGTCGAGCAGGTCTTGCTAACGATGCTGTCGGACACCGCACAGGCACGCCAGCTTACACCCGATGGTCAGTGGGAGCGCCTGCGGCCAGGTCCCCGCAAGCGGCGCGTTGATTCTCAGCAGCTGTTTGTGGTTGGAAAGAAACGCCGCCGCAACGCATCTACAAAAGGCGAGTAAATGTCAGTACTGGAGTCGCGAACCAAGCAAAGTTGAAAACACGGTCAACATCCGCGCCTCCTTCTATAGTTCGTACTCCGATGCCAGCCGTGTAGTCGTTTCCAATCGCATAGTTCGCCCGCACGCCAAGATCGATTGCCCGCCCAGGGCCACCGCCTAGGGCATCCAAATCAAATGTCATCGTGCTTCGCGGGGAGAGTTGCTTCTTGCCGGCAATGTGGACCAAGGGGACCCACCCAATATTGGCTTCCGCTGCGCTGACCGTTGGCTGGGACAACGAAATGGTCGCATCGCGTACCTTCATCGTGCCACCTAACTCCAGCTGCCATCCTGCTGTCGTTTTCCATGGCTTGCGGTAGGTGAAGCGATAGGACCGAAACTCATAGAGGGCATCTGTTGGAACACCTGCAGCAAAGGTTACATCTTTGAACGTGGAAGCATCGCCAAGCGAACCCTGACCATGAATGCTAAGAGGAGCGTAGTACAAACGAAAGGTACCTTTACGAATTGGGACTTCGATCTGTACACGGCTTGCATTCGATGCCTCGTTCCTGCCGATTAGATTCCGGAGGTTAAGGTAAGTGCCTCCATCGCCGGGAATCCGCGCTACATTGCGCAGTGTGTATACGGGACCATATTCAGCAATGATGGCCGGTCTTGGTGGCAGAGGAGTGTCCATATGTCTATAACTCCGGCAGAGCCAGTTTAGTTCCTCTAGAATGCAATGTGTTTGACCCCGATGCGATGCTTTCGAAACTTATGCGAAGTCAGGATTACGATGGACAGCTTGTCTATCGTCACGTCCTTCCAGCTGTCCGGGCATCACCTGAACCATTGGTGCCGCCGTTTAGCCCAGAGCTCGCGGATGCGTTTCATCGCTTGGGGATAACTGACTTATGGGCACATCAGCGGGAGGCAATAGACTTACTCCGCAGTGGCTACAACACCGTCATCACTACCCCAACTGCCAGTGGCAAGTCACTTTGTTACAACGGACCGGTTTATGAGCACTTGTTGGCAAATCGGGATGCACGGGCGCTGTATCTGTTTCCAACAAAAGCACTTGCATACGATCAAGCACAAAAACTGACCCAACTTGACCTCTTTGGACGTGTTCCACATGCCACCTACGATGGCGACACGCATCGGGATGAACGTTCCGCGATACGACGGGCCGCCAGAATTGTCCTGACGAACCCTGACATGTTGCATGTGTCGATTCTTCACAATCATGCTTTGTGGTCTCACTTCTTCCGGAACCTGTCTTACATCGTTGTAGATGAAGCCCATGCGTATCGTGGCATCTTCGGAACTCATGTCAGCAGTATCTTCAGGAGGCTTACGCGGTGGTGTGAGCACTACGGCTCGACGCCGCAGTGGGTGGTCACGAGCGCAACGGTTGGGAACCCTGTTGAGTTTGTGGGAAAGCTCACCAAACAAACTGTCATCCATGTAAATGGTGGGGATGCTCCTCGCGGGCGGCGGGTATTCGCGATGTGGAATCCTCCGGTCACAAAAGGCGCAACTCCGAAACGTCGCGGAGCTGGTGGAGAAGCCGCAACGCTTGCTGCGGCACTGGTCAAACAGGATGCACGGACCATCGTGTTTACCCGGGCTCGGCGTTCCACCGAGCTGTTGTACAAGGCTTGGGTGTCGATGGTTTCGGCAACGATAAACGGCGAGGCTTTAGCAGAGCGCATCACACCCTATCGCGCGGGCTACACAAAAGAACAGCGGCGCGACATAGAACAGCGATTGTTCTCCGGAGAGCTTATGGGCGTTGTCGCTACATCTGCGCTCGAGCTTGGAGTCGATATCGGCTCACTCGATGCCGCAGTTATATCGGGTTACCCTGGGACGATTGCAAGTACATGGCAGCAAAGTGGAAGGGCAGGGCGACGGGAAACAGAGTCGCTTACCATTTTGGTCGCATCAGATAATCCGCTCGATCAGTTCCTGATGCGTCATCCGTCCTACCTCTTCGAAACAGGGGTGGAAAATGCGGTCATCAATCCAGATAACCCGCATGTCGTCGGTGCCCACATTTGTTGTGCCGCGGATGAAGGATTGCTAGGTCAGGAACAGATAATCAGGATGTTTGGTGAGCGTGCCGAGTATGCAATTGGATTGTTGGAGAAAAGCGGAGCCTTGCGCTTTGATGGTCATTTTTACCGCTACATCGGACCACCACGGGCGTGCGACCAGTTCAGCATTCGTTCCGCCGATGGAACCCTTTACGCTGTTTTGACTTCCGATGGAGCCACCATTGGGACAGTTGAAGGCCACCGTGTCAACGAAGAGCTCTTTGTCGGTGCGTTTTATTACCATCAAGGGATTGCGTACGAAGTTGTAACGCTTGATCGCACCAAACGCCAAGCAACCGTGGCTAGGGCAAACCGTGACTACATCACCAATGCCAGATCAACTGGTTCCATCGATGTTATCGAAACGCAAGGCTCCAAGGAAGTCGGCGAGACAATCGTCTACTTTGGACTGGTCAAAGTAAAACGCCGTGTGACTGGATACGAGAAGCGGGGACTGGGCTCTGATGATCCTCCGGAAGTCGTCGAGCTTGATATGCCCGAAACCGAGTTTGTAACCACAGCCGTTTGGTATCCAGTTACGCCAGACACGGAGCGGACATTGGGGATGCTTGGTGCTGACTTACCTGGCACCGTCCATGCTGCAGAACATGCCGCTATTGGAATCCTTCCGCTGTTCGCTCTTTGTGACCGTAATGACATTGGTGGGGTTTCGACGCCTTATCATGCCCATGTGGGTGGACCCGCCGTCTTTGTCCACGATGCGGTCCCGATGGGAGTTGGTATTGCCGAGGCTGGTTTTCGCGTCGCGAGGGAGTGGCTGGGCGCAACAGCATCACTGATTAGTGGTTGCCCTTGTGAATCAGGCTGCCCCGCTTGCATCCAATCTCCAAAATGTGGGAACAACAATGCACCCTTGGATAAGGCTGGTGCCGCCGTTTTACTAAAGAGGCAGTTTGTCGTTACCACGAACGATTGATTTTAGTTAGTTTTTCCGGAAACGTTCTGTTGTGAGGATTCGAACGTACAATGTGCAGGTCTTGGATGTGTCAGGTATGTTGGTTTAGGTCTTCCATGGGGGATAACCGGATGACGGCGAAACACGTAATGAATCTTGGAAATGCAGCTGCTACCATTGGCCTCATTTCGCTGTCAATGCTGCCACAATCCGTGACCGCGCAAGCAACCAAGCAAGACACGAGTAAGCTGAGAAATCAGGTCCGCGCCCTGCAAAATCAAATGCAGCAGACCCGACAGGAACTTCGCGGTGCGCGTCGTACCGAGTCGATCATTGCTGATGAGCTTGACCGTAATCAGTCCGCTTTAAAATCGACCCGAAATCAGCTGCGGGAGACCAAATCACGCCTTGCACGAACGCTCTCCGAATCCGAGCAGATAACGAATGAACTGAAGCGCTGTGAGGATTTACTCAAAGAACAAGAATTACAGCTGGCGAAGCGCTTGGTGGCCAATTATCGGCAGGGGCCTGTGCGCTACATTTCAGTTTTGCTTGGTTCCCATTCAATGGCAGAACTTAGCACGCGTGCACAGTTCGTGCGGTCAATCGTTAAACATGATGCTTCCCTCATCGCATCGGTGAAGTCAGACAGAGCAAAAGTCGTCCGCTGGAAAAAGCAAGTGGATGACAAAGCGCGGGAAATTGCAGACCGAAAGAATGAACTTGGAAGTCAGCAGCTCGAAGAAGCGCAAGTCGTGCAGCGTCGCCGGGGATTGTTGGCTGAAGCGGAGCAGGTGCGTGAGGCTCTTGAGCAAGAACTACGCGATCTGTCTGCAGACTCACGTGCCATTTCAGCTCGTATCAGGGCGATGGAGCGCACGGCCGGTGGTAAGGCACGCCTCAATAAAAAGTTCAGTGGTAGCTTCTCCCAACCAGCAGATGGTCCTATTACATCTAACTTTGGAATGCGCTTTCATCCGATTGTGAAGCGGAACCGGATGCACACTGGCATCGACATCGGGGCTGGCTCAGGATCTCCAATTCGTGCAGCCGCAGCGGGAACAGTTACTTTCCGTGGAACGATGTCAGGGTACGGCAACGTAATTCTAATCGACCACGGTGGTGGAACATCTACCTTGTATGCACACTGTTCATCATTAGTTGCACACGAGGGCCAACAGGTGTCTCAAGGTCAACTCATTGCACGTGTTGGTTCAACCGGCCGGGCAACGGGTCCACACCTTCACTTCGAAGTTCGGCGAAATGGCGAGCCGGTTAATCCGAGATAACCGACCATGTCAATGGGGGAAAAGATCTGGTGATCAGAACCTTAATTAGGTGGGTCTTGGCTGCAGTTGCGATGACTGTGGCTGTCAAAGTAGCAAATAGTGCAGGGATGAATGGTGTGCGAATAGATAATTTCGCGGCCGCACTCGTCTGTATTGCTGTCCTTTCATTGGTTAATGCCATCCTCAAACCGATCGTTAATGCTCTGGCATGTGCAATCAATCTGATGACGTTTGGGTTGTTCCGGTTGGTTGTCAATGGAGTCATGTGGTTGCTTGTCAGCCAGCTGGATTTGGGACTGCATGTCACTGGCCTGCTCGATGCCATTGTCGCCAGCATCGCACTGACAGTGCTTGGGTGGATCCTCGACTTGATTGTTCCTGCGAAGTCACGGGGTTACGAATGACAAATCCGCTCGTGCTCCTGACTGGCATGAGTGGAGCTGGTAAGTCCCTTGCCGCCAGTGTCTTCGAAGATATCGGCTGGACGGTGATTGACAATTTTCCTGCTGCATGGATGCAACGACTTGGTCAGGTGGTTGACCGGCCATTGTGTATCATTTGCGACACACGAGGCGGCGACCTAACCGGTGTACACGCGGCCATCGCAAGCTGGCAGGTGAAGCCAACGGTTGTCTTCCTCGATGCGACGGATGAAGTGCTGGTTCGGCGGTTCAAAGAAACACGCCGCTCACATCCGATGTTCGCTGTAAGCGGTGGGATCATCCCTGCGATAGTTGCCGAGCGACAAGCATTGGCATCTCTGAAGGCAGAGGCCGATGTCACTATTGACACCACGGTGCTTACCGCCCTTCAGTTACGTCAGGCCTTGCGACAGCGGTTTTCGCTGGATCAGGCATCCGATTCCAGTCTGATCGTCTCGGTTGTCTCCTTTGGATTCAAACATGGCTCGCCATTGGATGCCGACTTGGTCTTTGATGTCCGTTTCCTGCAGAATCCGTTTTACATTGCCGAACTTCGGCTGCATTCTGGGCTAGATGAAGATGTCCAGCATTTTATTGACCGGGATGAACGTACATCAGTCCTACTCCAAAAGCTGTCTGATCTGGTTGAGTGGACGATTCCGCATTACTCCGATGAAGGTAAAGCCTATCTCACCATCGCCATCGGGTGTACAGGCGGTCGACATCGGTCGGTGTATATCGCTGAACGCCTTGGAGCCTATCTGAGGGATGCTGGAGTTCGGACCATTATTGACCATCGGGATGTCAACAAGGGGCATCAATAGTGCTGAATGACACACGACAGGTAATCACTTCGTGGCTTAAGTGGTTGAGGCCAGGGCTTGGGGTCAAGCGCTGGCTTCTCCTGCTACCCCTTGGACTGTTTGCCGTCGTTACAGGAGTTGCTTTGATTGTCGGTGTACGCGTCACTGACATTTTTGACTTTGTGGCAACTCAGGTTGCTGATCGTGTCCAGCTGGAAATCGGTGACCCACGTTTTTCTATACCTGTAGGTCTGACGGCGATTCTCGTTGGGCTGGCCGTCATCATGTCCGCCCTTATCGCCGTCAATCGAAGCATCGTCTCTGTTGTTGCTCCAAAAGATATGGGCCACCTCGCAGACTTTATTGGAAAGAAGCGAAGTCTTGCGAATGGCCCGCGGATAGTCGTTCTAGGCGGCGGCACTGGGCTTTCAACATTGCTGCGTGGCCTCAAGCAGTATTCCAGTAACCTCACGGCTATTGTAACGACGACCGATGACGGGGGAAGCTCGGGGCAGCTTCAGCGTCAGCTTGGCGGGATGATTCCACCAGGTGATATTCGAAACTGCTTGGTTGCGTTGGCGGATGAAGAGCCAATCATGCAGGAGCTGTTTCAGTACCGATTTGCCACGAGGACCGGTGAGGATGGCCTTAGCG
>CAIYBQ010000184.1 GCA_903924445.1 uncultured Armatimonadota bacterium
CAATAAAGCTGTAGCCACCAGTCCCGGATGAGCGCTCTGTTGTGACCTTTGGCGGAAGCTGTTTGTTGGCCCCAACCGCGATGATCAGAAAGGTTGCAAGGCCGACAACACTCATGCTTGTGAACAGGCCATTTAGATTACTCGTCAGCCTGCGCATCGCGAAGACCTGCGCTGTGCTTTTCCAAATGGAACGCATCAGTCGCGTCATGTAAATGCGTAGTGCACCCAACAAAAGGACGAAGAAACCCATCCCAGCCATCATTAGGTACTCAGCACGCTCCGCACCGCTGATGCCAAGTGCGTAGACAAACAGTGGCAGCCAGAGGACGAAGCCAACGATAACAGTCGGCGTCCCGGGAGACAGTGGCAGCTGGATGGTCTTGCGGCGCGATGCCTTCGTCGTTTTCGGGTTTCGTGTTGCGATGAGGACTGTGGCCGTACCGATGACAATACTCACCACAATACCAGTGACAATATTGACCGCGGTTACGTGCAGCGGAATGGTTGTGTCCCAAAGCGGAGCCAGCGCGAGACCTACGGACTCAGTATAAATCCATGAAAGCCCAGCCGAGCCAAGCAAGCTTGAAATCGCGGCGATGCCGACAAGCTCGATAATGAACATCCGGCGAATCGTTGCAGCAGGAACGCCACAGGCAGCAAGCACCACCCGTTCCCCTTTACGTTCTTCGAGGGTGGCATCCACCATCCACTTGATCAACAGTGCTGCCGAGATCAGCAGAAAGCTTCCAAGCGCGAGGAAGAGCCCTCCGAAATCAAGTCCTCCGCTTGCACTAGCACGTGCATCGGAGCGGAGAGGCCGTACGAACATCCCAAGCGCCGCCGGATTGATGCTTCGACGCAGCTGTGCCCGGATACCATCAAGAGTGTTTGGCGGGCTTGTAAACCGAATCGCAGTGAGGTTTCCGAAGCGGTTCCCCCAGAGCGTCTGGCCATCCGAGAGGCTGACAAATGCCTTTGGCGTCCCTTTAAATTTTTCCCAGTATGCCTGATCTTTATCGCGGAGCAACGCCAGGTCAATCGGAACGCCTGGCTCCCATTCGCGGCAGTCCTTCTTATCGGAAAGTCCGGGGAGGATTGGCATAAACTCGCGATCGGCGGCAAGACCAACAATCTGCACAACTTTGGAAACCTTGCGCACAGCCGTTTTGCGTACCAGCTCACGATTGGCACCGAGGACCCAATAGTCAAGCGTGATGTCATCGCCGACCTTGGCATTTTGGTCATCGGCAAGCCACTGATTAATGATGATGCCGCCACTTGGAATTGGACCAAGCGTGTCGGTCGCGGTCACCATCGAGTACGGTGTAACCACTTTCCCCTTAGTAAGGCGGTTGACAAATGTCGTGAGGGCGGGTTCTGCCCCGCGCACGGACAGGCCGGCTTCCGCCACATGTGGATCGAGGAAAACACGTCCGGTGCGTAGCTCAAAATGCCGCTTGCCACTAATCGTAATCGGGCGGACCTCAAGATCGGCATCCTCGATATCCCAGCCGCGGAAGAGTGCTTTTGAGAGATCCGCAGTGTTGACATCGCCGCTTGCAGGCTTTCCAAAGAGCAGCATGTTGATGCGCCCAACGAGGCCAACCTGTTTTTGCAACAGCTTGAGGTCAACGAAAATATTGCGTGGCGCGAGCTGGTTTGCCGCTAGTCCAAAGCGACCAAGCTCGCTGTCCTTTAGAATTCGGCCGACTTTTACACGGAACGTGACAACGGCATCATCGATGGTCGCAAGGGGCGCATCCCGTGACAGAAGCGTTGGTTTCTCAACGGACAGGATAACTTCATCGCCGACCTTGAGCCCCGCGGCACGTGCAAGGCCGATGTTGATAATGACTGTGTCATCCGTAGGAACAGGAATCGGACCAGAGCTTACGGTTCGCTTTGCGAAGGCTCCACTCGCTTCAAAAAACCGTGTATCTACACCGTACACACTGGTATCGCCTGCCCGGAGCCGCGTCGCCCCAGCTGCATCCTGTGTCACAGCACCTTTGAGAGCAAGAACGGGTGCCGTGGGGATACCGCCATCCAGTGCGACCGAGCCAGCGAGGCTGTCACGAAAGTGATGCTCACCTGCCACCATCACAGCGGAGAAGTTGCCCAAACGGGCATCCACCATTTCTGAAAGGCCACGGCGCACCGAATCGCCGATGGCGAGGGAGCCCGTGATAACGATTGCCGAAAGGATGATGCCGGCGGCAAACCAAAGCGACTTTGTCCAGCGGTAACGCAGCGATTGGCTGATATAGCGAAGTGGTGTCACCCGTTGACCTCGACAAGCTTGCCAGCATCGAGGCGGACGATACGCCCGAGCCGCGCAGCAATCTCGGGCGTATGCGTTACGACAATAAGGGTAAAGCCATCATCTTTTTGCAGCTCAAGTAATAGATCCAGCAGCGCCCCGGCGGTGGCCGCATCCAACGCACCGGTGGGCTCATCTGCGAGGACGATATCCGGGTTTTGCAAGAGCGCGCGTACCACTGCAACCCGCTGGCACTCGCCGCCGGAGAGCTCGGATGGTTTATGCGATGTACGTTCGGCAAGCCCTACGCGCTCAAGGAGGCCGTTCGCCCGGGAAACAGCATCCGTGGACAGGCGTTTCCCCTTCCCTGCCAGCTGTGGAACCAGGACATTTTCAAGCACTGTGAGGTGTGGGATTAGGTGGTGTTGCTGAAACACAAATCCGATGTGGTCGCGGCGAAAGGCTGCGAGGTCTTTCTCGGAAGTAGGTGAGGCGGCGCCATCGTAGGTGACCGTTCCAGCTGTCGGCGTCTCGAGGGTCCCGATGATATGGAGGAGGGTCGACTTTCCGCTCCCGGATGGCCCGATAATCCCCGTAATGGAGCCGGACGCAAACGCTACAGAGAGGCGGTCGAGGACGCCGATATCGTGTCCCCCAGCGGGCGAATAAACTTTGTCAACACTCGAAACATTTATGGACACACCCATCTCACACCGCCTTCTTCATTTGCGAATCAAACGCTGCGACCACGCCGGCAGCCATACTTTGCGTTGAAAAGCGCTCCACAACCGATGCTCTTCCGGCAGCAGCAAGCGTAGCACCGTTGCCATTCAGAACATCTATCAATACGCGTTCGTAGTCACCATCGACAGACTGATCAAAGAGCGCAACGCCTCCCGTTTCGATAGCTAGCTCTGGGAAAGCGCCATGTTTTGGTGCCACAACAGGAACGCCGCAGGCAAGCGCCTCGATGACATATAAGCCAAACGATTCACCGTACAGCGCTGGCACACTGAGGACATCCATCGTCTGGAGGAGACGTACTTTTTCATCCATCGTGACATTGTCATGAAACGAGACCGCGCCCTCACACCCCGCATCGCGCAAGCGCTGCTGGATAGCGGCGACATACGACTCATCAGCCGCGGTCTTTGTGCCAACGACTACCAAACTGGCATCCGGGAGGGACTTTTTGCACGCGATAAAGGCATCCACCAACATGTGCAAGCCCTTGCCGTAGCACTGCCGCGCCAGATAGCCGAATACATGCCCTTTTGTGCGCAGAACTGGCTTGTAAACATCCGTGTCAGTGCCATTGTGGACAACATGGACGCGACCTGGGTTAAGCTGAGCCCGCTCAATCATGACATCACCGTATGTCTTACTGACCGCAATAAAGCCATCCACGAACTTGGAACGCTTTACGACTTCCTGCCAGCACAGGGCACGATGCGAATCCGGAAGGGCATCAAGAAATGTGTCCTCACCGTGCAGTGTGCACCAAACCGCTGCGTTGGTGATGTCTCGTAGTCTCCGCGCAATTCCAACGAGGAGGATGTTCGAAAGCAGCACGACATCGGGGCGTACATCGTCACGAAGCCAAGCAGCAAGCCTGTCAAGTTCCTTAACTTGGTGTCCATCCTCGCCCTTGAGCATCGTCAGCGTCATCGGGCCGAGGTCTTTCGCCTGAGTCATCCCGGCGCGCTTCGCGGCACTTGCGAGGGCCTTCGGGGAATCGAAGAGCTTATCAATCCAGCGGGGTGTTTTCCGGAAAACCGGGACTGCATGCTGGAGATAGACATTAATGCCCCCCATGTAGACGGCGCTTGTGTTTTCATCCGCAGTGTCAAGTGTCGGCGGGAGGTAAAGCGGTACAAATAGCACATCGTGGCCGAGGCGCCGAAGCTCCTTCGCAAGTGCCTGATCGCGGAGACATGTTCCACAATGAAAGCTCCCGGTTCCCGGTGTCAAGACTGCGATGCGCATTTATAGATGTTTCCCTGCCCTTTGTCGTCGTAGGAATAAACACGCTGTTCCTCCCGCTGGTTCCCATGTGGGCCGGAGAAAGAACAACCATTCCACCTTACCGTGCCGCCGCCGGGGATGGAATCAGGATTATAATCAACCGATTCATGAGCATCACCGATAACAGCCGTCTTACCTGGCCAGGGCGTAGCGATAGCCCCATCCAAACCGATCCATCAATGCCGGTGATCGCCCGATGTGAGCATCACCGCGTTGGACAACCATCCACGACGACGCGCTTGATTCACGGCGATAATCTCGGCGTTTTACAGCGCTTGGTTGCGGAGCAACCTAAGAGCGTTGCTTGTATTTATATTGATCCGCCGTTTGGGATAGGCACCGTTTTCCGGACATCCCATGCAACCGGGACACGCGACACGACGACCAGTGACCCGATTGCTTATCGGGATCAGTGGAGTGGCGGCATTGAGGGCTACCTGTCGTTTATGCATCCGCGGCTCATTTTGTTGCGTGAGCTTCTTACACCCGATGGTGTAATCTTCGTTCATTGCGACTGGCGGGCGAACGCGCATCTACGCATCCTGATGGGCGAGGTGTTCGGACCGGAAAACTTCCGAAACGAAATTCTCTGGCGCCGTGCTCCAAACCTAGGAAAGCAGGCTGCATCGAATCAGCTTGGCCGCACCTTCGAAAGTATCCTTCTCTTTAGTCGCAACCCGGGCAAAGCACTGAGGGGTGGGCATCCGGAAATTACCACGCCTTATCCACTAACGAGGGCTGGGCATCCAAAGGGGTGTTTCTTCGATGAGCTGCGTGCTTGCTGGTACACAACGGCGCCGCGGGGCGACTACACGGATGACAGCATCGCACGTCTCGAGGCGGATGGCCGTATCCACCGCTCGGCGAGTGGCACGGTTTATATAAAGTACTTTCTGGAGCAGGCACCGGATGGCTGCTGGGTTAAACGACAGCGCGTGGACACGCTTTGGGATGACTCTGCGGTGCGGCCGCTTCGTCACCGGCCAAAGTCGGAGGACATGGGTTACGATACCCAGAAGCCCGAAGGCTTACTTGAGCGCATTGTCAGCTGGGCGACGCTCCCGGGCGATACCGTTCTGGATGCTTTTAACGGCTCGGGGACGACGATAACCGTTGCCAGTAAGCTGGGGCGAAATGCAATAGGCATTGATGTCGGGGATGCATCGATTTCGATCACCCGCC
>CAIYBQ010000185.1 GCA_903924445.1 uncultured Armatimonadota bacterium
AATCGCCAGCCCCATGGCTTTTGCAAAGTCGAAGTCGCGCTGGTCGTGTGCGGGGACGGCCATGATGGCGCCGGTTCCGTAGCCGGTCAGGACGTAGTCAGCGATCCAGATTGGGATGTCTTCGCCATTGACTGGGTTCGTTGCGTAGGCTCCAGTAAAGACACCCGTCTTTGGGCGGTTCTCGGCCGTCCGGTCCTGCTCTGATGCACGGCTTGCTGCATCGATGTAGTCATTTACAGCGGACTTTTGGCCATCGGTCGTAATGTCAGCGACCAGAGGGTGTTCCGGTGCCAGGACGAGGAATGTCGCGCCCCATAGGGTGTCCGGGCGTGTGGTGAAGACGGTGATGTTTGCCGATGAATGGCCGCAGACTGCAAAGTCGACTTCGGCGCCTTCGGAGCGGCCAATCCACTCACGCTGCTGGGTTTTGACGCCTTCTGGCCAGTTGATGGTGTCGAGTCCGGCGATCAGCTTGTCAGCGTAGGCGGTGATCTTGAATTTCCACTGTGGGAGAGGCTTTTGGACAACGGGTCCATCACAGCGCCAGCACTTGCCATCCACGACTTCTTCGTTGGCGAGGACGGTGCTTTCATTGACGCACCAGTTGACGGGTGCGTTGTCACGGTAGGCAAGCCCGCGTTCGAGGAGGAGGAGGAAGGCCCACTGATTCCATTTGTAGTAAGCGGGCTCAGTTGAATTAATTTCGCGTGACCAGTCGTACGAGACGCCGAGGGTCTCGAGCTGGCGACGGTATTCTGCTGCGAGCTGAGGAACAACGGTACGCGGATTGACTCCGCGCTTGATGGCATCCTGTTCGGCTGGCTGACCAAATGCATCCCAGCCCATTGGGTTGAGGACGTTGTAGCCCTTCATCCGCATGTGGCGCGCAAGGACATCGCCGGGGATGTAGTTCTTTCCATGTCCGACATGAAGGCCGCTACCGCTTGGATATGGGAACATTACCAGTGTGTAGAACTTTGGCTTCGTGGATGACGTATCGACTTTGTAGATATCGGCATCGGCCCAGCGCTTTTGCCATGTACGCTCGATTTCGCGGAATGGGTAGCGAGGGGTTTCGTCGGTTTGCACAGAGGTGTTCATCGGGGAGCAGTATATCGCTTGGGCGTAATTCAACGTCGCGAACAGCGTTTGAAATCGGGTAGTAAAGCACTGTTGCGGTCTGTGATATGCAGGACCGCTGATGAGATGGTTGTTTGATAGAATCGGGCACCTGCCAATTGGTGTTTTGGGCGACAGGAGTGTGGCGAGCATGGAACGGCGCGTGATTGGTATTGAAACCGAGTTTGGCTGTCTGGTCCGTGATGATCAGGTTGGGACTCCTGAAACGATTGTGCACCTGGTACGCGACCACTGCTTCTATGAAAAGAAGTGGGGGGTCATCGACCTCCATGCGCGGGATTACTCATTTGAGCCCGCCCGTTCAGGAGGCTTTCTCCTAAACGGTGGCCGTCTTTATGTAGATGCTGTCGGTGACCATGAGGAGTACGCGACGGCGGAGTGTTCATCCATTTTGGATGTCTGCCGCCACCATAAGGCCGGTCAGTGGCTGCTACAGTCATTTTTAGATGACCTTGGCCTTACGGACTCCGTTTCGTTCCACAACAACAGTGTGGACCACTTTGGCGGGCATACATTCGGCTGTCATGAGAACTACTTAGTTTCGATGGCGGATGAAGAGTTTTTCCGGGCTAGCTTGCGAGGGCTGATTCCGTTTTTGGTGACGCGTCAGATTTTTGCGGGAGTCGGGCGTGTGGGTGGCCACCGGCTGAATTTCAGCTCGCTGGAAAACTCGATCATGACGATCA
>CAIYBQ010000186.1 GCA_903924445.1 uncultured Armatimonadota bacterium
CCAATCGCCAAAAGCACGATGTCCGCAGGGAAGATGCGCTCAGACCCTGGAACAGCCTCGATGAGACGCTCGCCATTTGGTCCCTTGCCGACACGCTCGATATCCACTGTGTGGAGGCTCTTTACACAACCGCTTTCGCCACTGAGGTGGGTCGTGTGGATGCCATAAACGCGCTCGCCGCCTTCTTCGTGGGCTGGGCCCAGCTTGAGGATATGCGCGGGCTGTGGCCACCACGGGTTGAGGTCTGGCATATCGGTTCCAAGTTCCGGGTGAATCTGGAACTGATGAACACTCGCTGCACCTTGGCGGATTGCGGTTCCGTAGCAGTCAGCGCCTGTATCACCACCACCGATAATCAGGACGTGCTTACCACTTGCATTAATCGTGTCCTCAACGGCATCACCAGCGACCACGCGGTTCTGGCGGGTGAGGTAATCCATCGCAAAGTAGACACCACTGAGCTCACGGCCGGGGACATTTAGGTCGCGAGGACGGAGGGCCCCAATGCAAACAAGGACAGCATCGTAGTCGCGGAGGAGATCTTCGCCACTGACATCCACACCGACATTAATGTTTGTCTGGAAGAGAATGCCCTCAGCTTCGAGGAGCTCGAGGCGGCGGTCAAGCACCGCGCGGTCCATTTTGAAGTCAGGGATTCCGTAGCGGAGGAGGCCACCGATACGGTCATCGCGCTCGAGAACGGTCACCAAGTGCCCGGCGCGGTTGAGTTGCTGTGCGGCAGCGAGGCCGGCAGGCCCGGAACCGATAACAGCGACTTTCTTACCTGTGCGGTGTGCAGGAGGCTCTGGGAAAATCCAGCCTTGTTCAAAGGCGTGGTCGATAATCCGTTGCTCAATGGTCTTGATGGTTACCGATTTGCTGTTGATGGACAGCACACAGGCATCCTCGCACGGTGCGGGGCAAAGCCGACCAGTGAACTCAGGGAAGTTGTTTGTTGCGTGGAGGGCCTGGATGGCTTCCTTCCAGCGGTTGCGGTAGACGAGGTCATTCCAGTCCGGGATGAGGTTGCCGAGTGGACACCCGTTATGGCAGAAGGGAACGCCGCAGTCCATGCAGCGGGATGCCTGTGTCTTGAGCGTGTCCGGAGCCATCGGAAGGTAGACTTCCTTCCAGTCATGGATGCGCTCGCTGACGGGTCGCTTCTTCGAAACTTCGCGGGGGGTGGAGATGAATGCCTTGCTGTCGCCCATAATTATCGGCAACAGTGTACCGCCTCCGCCCCTCCGGATGGCTTGTCGGATTATCCTGTCAGCGCTTGTTGCCCTTTCCAGATGGCTTGATACCATCCCGTAGGACCTTGCCCGCCTCGGTTTGCAAGTGTGCAGGTAGCTGATCACCCTGCTTGACGAACCAAGTCGACTTTGCTGTTTCAAATTTGTACGTTGATCCAGATTTACTGACCTTCAACGTCGGCGTCGATGTCGATACCCAAACGGTATTTTCCGCTCGCGCAGCACCAAGCATCAACGTGCTCACAGCAAACAATATTCCAATACGACCTAACATCCCTGTTTCACTCCTATGGTTTCAACATACACGGTGGGACGTCAGCCACGATGGCTACTCCGGATACACACAACATCTACGCAGGTAGGTCCATGATTTGTTTCTAAGAAACAGTAAGTCGTGTCAGAAAATGGTTATGAGAAACAACGCAATGAGATAGGCAGTGACATGCACTTAGCGTCGTGAGGATGCCTATTGATGATGAGCCGATCACCTGCTTTGCTTGCCAGCATCCCGATAGGATAGATGAGTAGCAGTCATGAACAGTCCAAAAAATAACGATAGCGGCGTTCCGAAGCGCCATGCACCAGGTTGGGTGCAACAGGAAACAGCGCGTACAGAGCGCTACCAAAGTGGTACGACGATTCGTGTTAATGACACAGCGGATGTCTTTGAAACGCTTGTTCCGACCAAAAACCAGCAGGCGCTGATGGGCTACTACATCGCGGTCTTCAGTCTGGTGCCAGTCTTCGGGCTGGGTCTTGGCCCAATCGCGATCTGGCGCGGAATTCGCGGCTGGAATGCCATCAAAGCCCAACCAGAGCTTCCCGGAAAAGCGCACGCCATCGTGGCCATCACCCTTGGAAGTCTCACAACAATGGCGCACTGGTTTACACTGATGTTTGTGCTCTACTCGTTGCTGGCTCCTAAACGCTAAGGCATCACGCGTCCGGTGCCGCTGCAACCCGTACAGTCATCCGGGCGGTCAAGCATTCCATCCCCACCACAAACGCTGCACTCGACCTTAAACCTGTCCGTGCCCAGCTGGGTCGTAACCCATCCACCAACACCCAAAAGAATGACGGCCGCAACAACAACAAGACGTAATCTCGTCTTTTGATCGGTGTAGCGTGGACTGCGTAAAACCGTCATTTAGCGAATCCCTCGGATAATCTCTGTCTAACGCAATGGGCTCGACAGGAATCAACACTGTCTGCCGCCGTGGTCAACGGATGATGCCGCGGTTTCGCATCCAGTCCGCGCAACGCTCAGGCCAGCTCGTGACCTGCTTTGTCTTATCAGGCCGCAAGCCGTAGCCGTGACCACCATTTGGGTACAAATGGACCTCCACTGGCACCTTTTGGCTCTGCAGCGCGCCAGCGAGCACCAGCGTGCTCTGCGGCGTGACCGGGTCATCCGATGTATGTGCAAAGAACATCGGAGGGCATTCCTTAGTCGCCTTGACTTCGGCATTTAGCTGATTGTTTTTGTCAACCAGGTAGGCCGGATACACCAAGACGCCGAAGTCAGCATTGCAAGGAGCTGCATCCACATCGTCCTGCGGAGCATATAGCCGCTTCCCGCATGCGAGCGCCGCCATCGCAGCAGTCTTGCCGCCGGCTGAGAAGCCAAGCACACCGATGCGGGTTGGGTCGATGCCCCATTCCTTTGCATTCTTCCGCGCCATCGAAATAGCGCGCTGGGCATCCATCGTTGGACCAAGCCAGTTGGGATCAAAGCTGCCCGTCGGGACGCGGTATTTGAGGACGATGGCCGTTACCCCGATGCTATTGAGCCAGGTGGCGACTTCAGTACCTTCGAGGTCCATCGCCAAAATGCTAAAGCCGCCTCCCGGACAGACCACAACGGCCGCGCCATTTTGTTTTGACTTCGGCGGAGCGTACACAGCCATCCCGGGAACCGTGACGTTGGCGATACGGGCGACCCGCTTGCCCATCACCAAACCTTCTCCAGGCTTGGTGATGTCGGTTTCTACGCCATCCGATTTGATTTGACCGGGGATGTTAGCTCCCCACAAAGGCTGAAACGGCTTGTCTTGCATCTCAATGACCCCCTCGTCACTCTCAATGTCCAAACTATGCGTTGGTGAAGTCACCATCCACGTAGCGCCAAATCCCAAGCGGATTGCCATCCTGAAGCTCGGCTGGCAGGCGATGTGCACGCACATTGTCGTACGAGCAGCGCATCGTGAAACGCTCGATGCCCGCTGGCAGGCCAACGCTGGTGAAGTAGGGATGTCCCGTCGCCGGGAATGGCCCACCATGGTTCATCGCCGGGCTGACGGCAACACCGGTTGGCATTTTGTCATTTAGCAAGCGACCGACCTTGCCTCGAAGAACTGGGGCAATCGCTGCGTAGGCATCATCGTCTGAGCCATCCACAGCCGAGTAAATCGTCCCGGTGAGGTTGCCTTCAAGGGATGCGGCAACGGCGGCCATTTGCGCTGTGTCATCGGCGATGACGATAAGGCTTACCGGACCAAAGGCTTCGGTCTGCAGCGCTTCAGGGTTCTTCAGGAAGGTATCGGCACTGACGGTGAGGATGGTGTTCTCGAAGCGGTAGCCTGGCTCCGCAACCGGATTACCTCCGCAGCGAACCGTGGCACCCGCGGCGGTGAGGGTCTTGATGGATTCAGAAATCGCATCCCGGCCGCCCTTGCCAAGGAGAACGCCCGGATTTGCAGCAGAGAACTTGCCAATGACGGCCGTAGTGAACGTATCTCCGGCATCGCCGGCCGGTACGACAACAAACCCCGGATTGGTACAGAACTGCCCGGCGCCCATCATACAGCTGCCGGAAAACTCATCCGCGAGCGCATCCCCGCGCTCTGCAAGCACACCCGGCAGCACGAACACTGGATTCACACTGCTCATTTCAAGGTAAACAGGCTTGCCATGACGATCGGCGACTTCCTTGAGGCGCATCCCGGTGTCGCGGCCGCCGGTGAAGCCAACGGATGCCACCGCAGGGCTCTCGACCATCTCGAAGCCAAGCTGTGGAGCGATACGGTACACGAGCTGAATCGCGCCAGCAGGCAGGCCTGTCGCTGTTGCAGCGGCGACCGCGCACTCAGCAAGGAGGCGGCTGGTGGTTGGGTGGGATGTGTGGACTTTGGCGATGACCGGGCATCCAGCAGCGATTGCGGCGGCGAAGTCACCACCAGCGATGGCATTGAAGGCGAACGGGAAGTTGTTTGGTCCGAAGACGAGGACTGCG
>CAIYBQ010000187.1 GCA_903924445.1 uncultured Armatimonadota bacterium
GCCCGCACGCCTATACGCACCTATCAGATTTACGAAACGCCAAACGGGCAGGCACAGAGGCCTGCCCCTACGAGTGGCCATTGGAAAAACGAAAGGCAAACGCTCTAAGCGAAGGACAAAATTCGTTCGGCTTCCCGGCGCAGGCTTCCACGCCTGCCCGCCGCTCCTCCGATGTTTCAATCGTTAACCTATTTATTGCATCGTTACGTCCGAAGACAATACACTCACGACAACGTAAGGCATGTTCAATCAACACGTGGGCACTTCGAAAACCCCACGCGCAAACAGCCGCACGAGTAAACCAATCGCAATGCACAAAACAAGTACGCCATTTGCACACTATGTTAAAAAAACATGGCTGGCAGTCACAGAACCTGTTTCAGGCATCGTGTCAACATCGCGAACCGCATCCGGGACGCCAAAGTTACCCGCACTGGATGGCCTGAGAGCCATCGCGATGCTCATGGTTTTCATTTTTCATGCCTGGGAATACGGTGGAAAGCACTACTGGGTCGTTTCCGTATTTCAAGTCGGCAAAGTACTGAGTCACTTCAATCTGGGTGTCGATCTCTTCATCATCCTCAGTGGCTTCTGCTTGTATTGGCCTGTCCTACATCACCCGGAACGCTTCAAACCGAAGCAGTGGTTCATTCGGAGGTTTTGGCGAATCGCGCCAGCCTACTACGTCAGCATTTTGTTTATTGTGCTCGCGCCCCTGCTTGCGAATGTGCTGCTGAAAAAGCTGAATATGCCAGCCATTGCAGACCCACCACTGTCCTTACTCCAGCTGTTTTCACACCTAACCTTCACGCACTCCTTCCATCCAACAACACTCTTTGGGATTCAAGGCGTCTACTGGTCGCTCGGCGTCGAAGCCCAGCTCTACGTCCTCTTCCCACTGGCTCTAAAACTCGTCAACAGGTTTGGCATCTTCGTAACCATCGCATTAATGGCATTGATCTCGGTGTGCTGGCACCTCTCTTGGCCCACGCTGCTCCCAAAAGAATGGCACATGGTCGGTGAGTTTTCCGTGCTTGAGAGGTTGTTCCAGTTCGGATTCGGGATGGCCATCGCGGCCTTCCACCACAAGCGGGAAAGAATACTGCATTGGTCGCTCTATCCGGTTGCAGCCTGCCTCCTCATCCTCAGCCAAGCGACCTTTGTGACAAGCTCTGTCTTGCCCCTCGAAATCGCATTTGCCACCATCGCGCTAGCACTCCTGGTCGCACTCCTCGTCAAACCACATCCGTTCGCAAGCTTTATGACAACCAAAAGCTTGGTCTTCCTCGGAACGATTAGCTACTCGATGTACCTCTTGCATCAACGCATCACTTGGGGCATCGGTGGAACCGTCAAGGCTATCTTGAAGCTGCCAGATTCCTATTCCTTTGTGATTTGTATGGTGGTTGCGCTGCCGATTGTGATTATCATCTCGACGATTTTCTACATCCTCGTTGAGCGACGATTTGCGCAGGGTATACAGCGCAAGAACATCAATGTAACAAACGCTTCCTCAGGCGCGTAGTACATCCATGTACACGCACTTTCAAGCGAAGCCAATGCGCGCCCGAATCCGCAGGCTGGACAAGGGCGAGATGCACACCGGGTTCATCATCGAGCACGGCGGAACCGGAAAAGTCACCGCGTGGTCCAGCGCCGCGGCGCTTCGCAAGCAGCTAGGGGATTTTCCTTGGCTCGCGAAGCTGCTAAAAGATGTCGACTTCAAGACGGAGCAAGTCGTTCTTGTGAGCTGGATGTCAAGTGGACCACCGGAAGGCGAGCTGCGCTCACGTTCATCCACTGTCCGTGGAAAAAATGTCATCGACTTCTATGTCGACCCGCCAAAGGGAGCGCGTTTTCGCGGCGAACGAGCCCGTCTTGGCGCGTACTTTTTTGCGATACCCCACGATGCGACAGCAATCTACACACCTGAGCCCTGACGCATTTAGACTAGATTTAAGATGTAAGCCTACAGCGCAGCGCCGTAGGCATGCACCTCTGTCGAAACTACTTCTGCGGCACCAACCAGATGTTGCGATACACCACCGAGTCCCCATGGTTCTGCAAGTAGATCGGGCCCGTGGGACCATCGAGTGGATTGCTTAGCGGCGCGGATGTCGTGAAGTCCTTGGTCAACTCAAGGTTTTCGTGCACCAGCACACCATTCAGACGGACGGTGATACGTGCCCACGCGGTGCGCCGACCACTTGCATCAAAGGTCGCCGGCGTGAAGTCGACATCGTAGGTCTGCCACGCAAGCGGCGGAAGACACATGTTCAGCCGTGGCTGGGCAATCGAATAAATGCCGCCGCATTCATTGTCACGGCCATCCAGACCAAACGAGTCGAGCACCTGCGTCTCCCAGCGGCCGCTGTGGTACACACCGCTGTTACCGCGCCCCTGCCCACGGGCTGCAGGCATGTAAGGCGTTCGGAATTCCAAGTGGAGCGTGTAGCCGCCGAAGCGCTGCTTTGTAATCGCATCCGATGCCTGCAAAAAACCACCATCAACCTTGCCGCGCTCCCACGCATCCGCGGAACGGCCATCGAAGAGCACAACCGCACCACGAAGAGCCTTCTTGCCAAGCGTCGGGCTCTTGCGCTCAACACGCTTGAGCGACTTGATCCGATCGAGGGCCTCATCCGATTTTAGGAGAGTACGCGACCTTCCAGGCTCCCAGCCAGCCCCGGGAAGTCCGCCATCTAGGAGATAGCCATCGAATTTGCCACCGCCCAGCGCCACCAGCTGGAGCCCGACTCCGCGGCCGGTGTACTCCCCTTGGATCATGAAATCGGGGTCTTCGCGGCGTGCCGCCGCAGGATCTGTCCAAGTGCGATTTTGTCTCATACGTTTTCTCCGAAGCGCCAACCAGCACGGGCCGGCTCTTTTACAAATGCGTTCAGCTCGGGATGGTTCTTGATGCGACCAGCTTTAGCATCCCACTCAATCCGGGTGTTGAAGCGCTGCGCGAGGACGCCCAGCAGGATAATCTCCGTGAGGTTTGCCGAGACGGAGAAGTTCGATGCAGGCTCGGGGCCCTCGCCCTTAATCCCACGCATCCACTCGCGGAAAGGACCACCTTGCACACGCGCAATCGTTTTTGGTGGCGGGCTAGCCTGCCACGCTGACTGAACCGGTTCCGGATACAGCGTTGGTTGACCAGCGTGGGTGCCGCAGCCAAGGATGCCTTTCGTCCCCAGCATTAAACATGCGTTGCCATTCAGCTCATCTTTGTCGACACCAAATGTCTCAAATGCACCCGCGCGGCTCCAATCACTTGCGCCATCAAACCAGTCAAGCACCACCGGTCCGCGCTTGCCCTTCGCCGGGAAGTGGAAGCGGATATGGCTGGATGTTGGAATCAGACCATCGAGGGATGCCGTGCGGTAGAGGCACTCAACAACCGTCGGCGGGTCGAGGTCGAGCGCCCAGACCGGCGTGTCAAAGGTATGGCAGCCGAAGTCGCCAAGCATCCCAGATCCAAAGTCGTAGAAGGCGCGCCACTTCAGCGGAAGGTAGTCACGGTAAAAATCGCGCTGCGCGGTCGGGCCAAGCCAGAGATCCCAGTCTAAGCCGGCGGGGATGGGCGAGCGCGGCGGCGGCATCGTGGCAGGATTCCCAAAGTGCTCCCCGCCCATCGATGGGCCATCGTTACGACAGAGGACGCGTGTGACATCCCCAATAACACCAGCGCGGACGAGCTCTACGGAGTTCCGCGTGCCATCATCGGAGTGGCCTTGATTGCCCATCTGCGTGATGAGCTTGTACTTTTCCTTTGACTTCGCAAGCGTCCGGACCTGCCAAATGTTATGGGCGAGTGGTTTCTGGGTGTAGACGTGGATGCCACGCTCCATCGCCATTTGGGTCGCCGGGAAGTGGGTGTGGTCTGGGGTTGAGACGACGACGGCATCGATCTGCTTGTGCATTTTGTCAAGCATTTTGCGGAAGTCTTCGAAGAATGGCTGGTCGGTACGCCACTTTTTCATATTGCCGGCGCACTGGTTAAGGTCGACATCACAGAACGCAACAAGGTTCTCTTCCGAGCAGCCCTGATTGTAGGGTTGCTGGGCGATCCAGCCACCGGAGCCTATGAAAGCGATATTCAGCTTGTCATTCGCCGACTTGCCTGGCTTGCCAATTGAGAATGTCGTCCGGGTTGCTCCGGGCGCCCGAACGAGGTCGCGCATGGCTTTGCCCATCGCATCCCCGATCAGGTAGTACGTCTCAGCATTGGTGTTCCAGTGGTAGCCCTGCCCGGATGGCGAAGCTTCCTGCGCGCGCCAGAAGTCGCGTGTCCCGACGAAGGCCACATTGCCTTGAAACTCCGGATACTTTGCGACCGCAGCTTGCGCCTTCATGAGTGAGAGTGCGCGTGGATGCGTCTCGGTCGGCCCCGTCATCCCCGTTTCAGCGATGACAAACGGGAGCCGCTCAGACCCAAGATCCCGTCTTAAATCACGAATCAGACAGGCGAGGTTCTTTTCGTACTCATCGTTGAATGCCTGATTTACCCGGTCATTCCAGCCCTGGTGCCAGCCAAAGCCGCAGAGCTCAGGGGCTGTGTCTGCGAGCTCGGGGAAGTCCTTTGCGATACGGGCGATGGCTTTGCGGGTGCCACGGACGAGCTCGGTGTAGTACGGTCCGACTTTGCCACCGGCGCTCGGCGGGCGGAAGTCAGCGGCGAGGCTTTTGCCGCCCCACGCAAGCTTAATGAGGAGCACCGGCTCGCGGTAATGATCGCCCATCGTCCATCCAAAGCCCAGTTCGGGACCGATCATCTGATCGTTAGCGCCGTAGCCGATGGTCAGCTTTCCCTTGCGCTCGAGATAGTGGATGAAGACATCATCGCGTGTCCGCCACGTCCCCTTGCTATCGACGAGATGTTTGTACCGGGGTGCGGTGGCGGGGTCTTTGGCGAGCTGCTCGAGTGAGCCTTTCCCAGCATTGCGCGCCGGATCAGCGGCGATAAATCCGTGGCCTTCCATATTGGACTGGCCAGCAAGAATAAAGACTTTCAGCGGCTTCTTCATGCCCGCGAGTATATCCGAATGCGTGTGATGCGATGTTTACTTGCCGTTTAGTTGGCGTGCGACTTCATCGAGAATGTCCTTGTCGCCGCCCTTGCTGATTTGATGCTTCGCGCCAGCGATGTCTCGTACTTCGATGCACCACTGTGGCGCGCCGCGGCGGTTGCTGTTTTGCATCTGGATACCGTTCCACGTGACCTTGACGACTCTTGCCCGGTAGGACGCATCGATGGCAATCTTTTTGACCCGTTTATAGCCAAATAGGTTGAATGTGGATGTCAGTGTGCCATCGTAGAGATCGATGTTTTCGGTGCCGAGGCTTGCCGCGGATGTCGCGAGCATCCCGAGGCCTACCGCCCAAAACAACGAATAGAACAGTAGGAGAAAGAGTGCGGCCCACCCGAACGCCTGCATCATCCCGCCGATCATAAAGAAGGCGTGGACGGTGGTGAAGCTGGTCCAGGCGATGCCAAAGATACCCATTCCGATGGCGGCGGGGATATTCCGATGCCGGGTCGTTGCCTGAAGAGGTTGTTCAAATCCTTTGCCGATGATGTCATCCACTTCGACCAGCGCGGCGCGGCGTGCCAGCTTTTCGCGAAGCTGCTCGGCGGCATCCTCGGCGTTTGCGGCACCGGTTTCGAGGTAGGTGATGTGCGCTTCGGCATCCAGAATCATGTCTGGCAGGTGGCGGATTGCTTCATCGATGGACATCACGATGCTGGGGTTGAGCTCTGCTGTGGAGATATCTTGTTGCAGGAGGCGTCCGGTATGGAGCTGTTGCTGAAGGTCTGCAAGGTGGCGTTTTGCGGCGGTTTTGGTGGATGGCGGCGTATCGAGGACGAGTGGGCTCATCCGCGTCATCCACTGGTAGGCATCCAGCTCGAGCATCGCGACAGACTTCCCGGTGGATGAATGGTTTTCAGGCTCGAGGTGCTGCATGTGTGGATATCGTATCAAATGGATGGATTCGAGGATGTTATGGTTGTGGCAGGGACAGGCGGACACGTCGGTCCGTCCGCCGGCTAAATTGCCTGGTGACATCCTTGGTCAAAATCGCATGTTCCGCGTGCCGTGACAATGTTCATTCGGTCCGGGAAATCATCGATTGCACAATCCAAATCCCAATTCCGTGTAGGGGCGGGCTGCCACGCCCGCCCGTGGTAACGATGACCAAAAACCAAAATGCGAAGGCACAGCTCCGTCTTCACGAGTAAATTTTGAGTTCCCATCGCGTGGTTGCAAGCAAAAACACAAAGCGATACATTTTGTTTAGGCGGACTCAATACCTATTTTGGAGGTTTACATTGTCGTTCGTCTATTGTTTAGAGCAAATCATTTGCTTGGCAGCTGATTCCGTCCACCAAGATCCTGGTGATGCCAAGTATGTGTTCGACACTATCGTCCTTATTGATATCAGTTCGAGAGCAAAAAGTAATCTCCCGGGTGATGCAAAAATTGCTGTGAGTGCTCTGAGTTTGGTTGAAATCGCAGCGCCGAACCATTTGTCTCTTAGCGAGGCTGAAGATGTCATCGCTTCACTAAATCTGAGTGAACTTGTACCAGTCACGAACCAAGTGGCCCGCTTGGCTGTTGAGCTGAGGAAAATCCAGAATTTAGATGCAATTGATGCGTGCATCGGTGCCACGGCCTGCTTGATGAATGCCACTCTGGTTACAAATGATCAGCGCATTCGACGACATCCAGTTCTCTCGACTCTGCCGTTCCCAATTCCACAACATACTGAGGGAGAAACTCCATGACGCCTGAACCCTACTTTCAAAGTCTAAAGGACTTGATTGCGCAGCTTAGCAAGCTTACTGAAGGCAAGACCCCCGAAGAGATTGAAGCCTGGAAGGCCGACATCGACCGTGCTAGACACCCGTTTGACTACATCGACCGTCCATCGGATGCATTGCTCCAAAAGGCTAAATCTCCACCGGATGTACAGAATGAGCCCAATCGACCTGATGAGAAATGACCAGAGTAGGTGCGGGCGGACACGGCGGTCCGCCCCTACGCAGAAATTGTCCACATAACCAAATTCACGACAACCAACCAGCCCACCAACTCGATGCAAGGTGGGATGTTGAGCGCGATGGCCGGGAGCCGAAAGTGTCGCAACAGACAAAAATGGAGCCAGTGTGCACCGGCGACTTCGGCACGAGCGCGAGGCACCCACCTCGCGAGCGAGTTGAGAGCCCGATAAGCAAGTCGTTACCGCGGGAGGGCGTGGAAGCCCTCCCCTACACAGAAACTTTAATGCATTAAGTCAATGAATTCGGTCAGTACAGCGAATCATCTTGAGAAACAAACATTTCCTAGTCGCACGGGAGCAAAACCCACACATCAGGACGGCCAACATTACAGTGCACAGCCCGGGACACAAAACTCAGGCCAGCCCAAGATAAAAAGATCGCCAGACGTGCAGCATTCCATGCAGCAAACTGCCGCTTACCGTTTGTCGACATCCCAGTGCGGAGTGACACAGCCGGGATCGGGTGGAAGATCAGCTGAACCGCTGTATGCCGTGTTTCCTCATCATCCTGAATACCAGCCAGCGCCCGGATCGCTGCCACAAGGTTGTCTCGATTTCCATCCTTGCTGATGGCGGCATCGATCTGCAGCACCGCATTCTGGGATGGCTTCGGTAGAACGAGCAGCCCAATAAACGATGTTAACGAGAAGTAAAGAGATGTCGAAAGTAAGCCCGCAACGCTCCCCTTCCCGCCCGCAAGAAGAACTGAAATCGCAAAACCACCGATATTCCAAGCCAAAGCAAGTAACACACCGTTTCGCCGTAGCCCGGATGCAATTGCGTAACGGCGTCGACTTTCCATCACGTTCAGCAGCTTGTTTGAAAGGATTGGTTTCCAGTGCTTCGACAAAACCACCGTTTCGCTGCCCAGAATTCCGGTGGTCCCACCCGTTCCGTAAGGCCCCTGTCCCGTCAGTCCATCCTGCGTGCGTTTTAAACCACCGACGAACATCGCCAGCGGTAGCTGACACGTAACGAGGAGCAGCTGTAATACGACAAACA
>CAIYBQ010000188.1 GCA_903924445.1 uncultured Armatimonadota bacterium
CCTCGCTGCGATGCGCTACGATGCCCGCTACTGGACCGTCTTTGAAAAGAACACACGGCAGATTACGCTTGCGGGATCGCTGCTACTCAACCGTGCGATCTGGATGGCCGGTGCTGCCGTCCTCCTCGCGGGTGGCTTCCGAACCTTTCAGTTCAAGTCATCACGTGCCGGTCAGGCAAGCAAGTCATCGAAGGGCAAGGAAAAGCGCGCAGCAAGTACGCCAATTATCGAGACCAGCCTGCCGGTTTACCAAACAACACCCCTTACATTCATCGCAGCGATGACAAGTATCGCCCGGGCAACCTACAGCGACATCGTCAAAGGCGTGACCTACAAAATCATCATGGTCGCCGGCCTGATGCTCCTCACTATTAACGTCTGGAATGCAAACAAAACGTTCGATAATGCCGTGCTCCCGGTGACGCGCATCATGGTCGAAACCGGCTTTAACAGCTTTATGCTGTTCTACGTCATCCTGATCACCTTCTACGCGGGTGAGCTGGTCTGGCGTGAGCGCGGCGTACGGTGCGATCAGATTATGGATGCCCTGCCAACGCGCAGCTCCGCGGTTGCGGTTGGTAAGTTTGTCGCCCTCGCACTGATGCTGGTCACGACAACCTTAATTGTGATTGCTGGATGTCTGATACTCCAGATCCTCAAGGGCAGCCCGGACACCAACCTAGCGCTCTACTTCACCTACGGCTTTGGCATTTCCCTCCCGCAGCTGTTTATCCTCGCAGCCGAAGCCATCTTCATTCACACCATCATCAACCAGAAGTTCATGGCACACGGCATCTTCCTGATTGGCTTTGTCCTTCAGGGAGCAATTGCTGGAATCGGCTTTGACCATGGGCTGTATCAGCTCGGCAGCATTCCACAAGTCCCGCTGTCGGATATGAACGGCTTTGGGCCTTTCCTGCTCCCGGCACGCTGGTTTACCCTGTACTGGGGATCCTTCTCAGCGCTGCTGCTGCTCGTTTCAAGCGGTATCTGGGTACGTGGAAAAGACACAAGCATCAAGCAGCGCTTCCTACGCATCGACATGCCACTCGCATCGCGGCTTGGTGCGGTGCTCGCACTCGTAGGATTTATTGGCTGCGGTGTTGTCATTTTCTACAACACCAATATCCTGCATCGCTACCAGTCATCCAAGGATGCCGTCCGGAATCAGGCGAACTACGAAAAGTGGTTCCGTGCCGACTGGCACAAAAAGCCTCAGCCAAAGGTTATGGATGTTGACATCGATGTCACATTAATACCAAAGGAAGGCAAGTACATCTCAAAGGGCAAGCTTGTCCTCGAGAACACCCATGATGTAGCAATAAATGAGGTGATGGTCTCCCACGCGGATGGCCTAAATCAAGTTGTGCTTTCGGCGGACATCCCTTGGACAGAAACGCGCTATGAGCGAAACCTTGGCGTGCATGTGTTCCGTCTTGGCAAGCCTCTGCCAGCTGGTGGAAAACTGACGGTCAACTTCACCCTTGGCGACACGCGTGGGGGCTTTAGCAACGGACAGCAGAACACACAGGTCGTTGAGAACGGCTCATTCCTGACGATGCCGGTGCCGATGATTGGCTACCACTCTGATGCTGAGATCTCTGATGATGCCGAGCGTCGCCGCCAGAAACTTGCCCCGAAGGAGCAGATGCCTTTGCCGACAGCTGC
>CAIYBQ010000189.1 GCA_903924445.1 uncultured Armatimonadota bacterium
CCCAGCTTTTTCATCGAGGTCCGCCAACCGTGCAGCTAGGACATCGTAATCGCTCTGCACATCGAATTCACCGCGTACATAAAAGCACTGGCTAGCAAAGTCCTGCCACTTGGACATTTCAGCCTTGGGAGCAAACTGCTGCATGTGCGCCAAAAGGTCAGCACGGAAAGATGCATCATCCTTGTCACGACGCCCATACGCGACCACTTGGAAACCAGCTGGAAGATGGCCATCACAGTGAAGCGCATAGAGTGCGGGGGTCAGTTTCCGGCGCGTAAGGTCGCCAGTCGCACCGAACAGAACAAGGACACAGGGATCGAGTTGAGTAGACATAGTAATAGCTATCGGGCACCGGATGTGACCATAGTCATATTACAGCCTCAAGCAAGTCCGCCTCTTGAATGCTGAACAACGCCTATCTCTTAAAAGCAGATTGTACAAACACACGTATGAATTACCTTCGTACAAACGCATGGCGGTCAGTTAGGCCTGAAACAGCAACTAATCATCAATTGCACGGTGAATATGACGCACTATTGTTCACCACGGTAGACTTTGAAAATGAAGACGCTTGCTGCTATCACTGCACTCGGCATCGCCGCCGTTCCATCGTTTGCTTACGCACAGGATGTCACTATCCACGGTGCGCAGGCCCCCACACTGTCGCCGGATGGCAAGCGCGTTGCGTTCAGCTGGCGCGGGGATGTTTACATCGCGGCATCAACGGGCGGAACCGCATCCCCTCTCACTGCTCATGCCGAATTTGATGGCAATCCTGTGTTCTCCCCAGACGGAAAGTGGATTGCTTTTTCATCCAATCGTAATGGTAACAGCGACATATTCATCGTCCCGAGCACGGGTGGCACCCCGCGCCGGATCACAAAGTCGCCAGCATCCGAGGTTCCAACGGACTGGACACCGGATGGCAAATCCATTTACTTCTCAGCAAACCGGGAATCCAGTGTCCCGGGCATTTACACCGTCAATGTAGATTCACTCAAAGTTCAGCGCATTGTCGAAGACTTTAAGCGTATCGGCGGCGCGGCTCCAGTGGCTGGAGGTAAGCAGATTGTCTACACACGCGATGGCTTCCCGTGGACTCGCCCGCGCTACCGCGGTTCTGCAGCAAGCCAGCTCTGGCGCTTTGACATCGCCTCAAAGAAGCGCACCGCCATCACAAGTGGTGAACAGCAATATCTTTGGCCAAGACCAACACCAGATGGCAAATCGATTATTTGCGTAACGACCGGTGAGGAGACGCCAAATGCACAGTGGTTTGGCAAGGCGCCTCTCAAGTGGACAGACAATGCCGACAAGACGCCAAATGTCTGGAGCATCCCGATGGATGGCGGAAAGGCACAGCGTCTGACATCGCTTACGGGCGGCAGTGTTCGATATCCATCGCTTGCTGCAAAAACAGGCGATATTGTCTTTGCACACGGAGCAGATATCTACATTCGTCCAGCCACGGGCGGAGAGCCAAAGAAGCTCGTCCTGATTGCTGGCACAGCCGATGACAAAGTTAACCCCATCAGCCGCTGGTCCATCAGCAACAACCAGGTTTCGGAACAAGAGCCAAGCCCGGATGGCAAACAGGTCGCCTTCCTCGTCAATAACGACATCTGGGTAGCGCCGATCGACAAGGGCAAGGGTCGGAATGTCGACCTGGCTGAGCGGATTACAGATTGGATTGGGTACGACCGTGACTTTGTCTGGACACCCGATGGCAAACAGATTCTGTTTGTGTCCGACCGGGATGGTAATGACAAGCTGTATTCCGTTGATGTCGCATCCAAGCGTGTAACGCCGCTCTGGAAGAAGCCAGAGGCGGTTTCCGCACCAAAGTTGACCCCGGATGGCAAGCGCGTGAGCTTCTGGGTGGGCGGTTCCCGTGATGTTGCGGGGCTTTACACCGCTCTCCTCGATGGAACCGATACCAAAAAGGTGGCCGCTGTTCCTAGTGCACACCAGGGATTCTCAAGTTTCTCCCCCGATGGCCGCTTTGTAGCCTTTTCCAGAGAATCAACTATCACAGGCAATCCAGATATCTACATTGCCCCTCTTGATGCAAGCAAGCCAGCAGAAAACGTGACCCGCCTCGCGAGTTTCCACGGCCAAATGGCATGGTCTCCAGATGGCCGCTTCCTCTTGTTCTCCAGCAACCGTGATGGCGATGGCCTTTACGCGCTCCCGCTTCAGCCGGTTGATGTCCGCGCCGACGATGGTGAAACGACTCTTGGCAAGCTCGATAATGTGAAAATCGAAATCGACTTCACGGACATTCAGACACGTATTCGCCAAATCGTGCCCGGTTCAGCATCAGATATCACCGTCCTCAAGGATGGAAGGGTCCTGTTTATCGGCAACGGCGATGTAACCGCGTGTGCCTTCGATGGCAAGAACGTCACCAAGATCACAGGTGGCGGTGGCACCGCGATGTTGCGACTGGCTGCGGATGAAAAGTCGGCAACCTACCTCCGCGGTGGACAGATCTTTGCCATCAAGGGAATCGCACCGGGTACGCCGCAACCGTTGGTTACGTTCACCGCAAGTGGTGAAACTGACATCAATCAGCTCCGTGCTGTTGCATTCACGCAGTTCTGGCGCTCGTACCAAACCCGTTTCTATGATCCAAACTTCCACGGCCGTGACTGGGTTGCATTACGGGATGCGTACCGGCCATTCCTTAGCGGTGTTGGTACACGGGAAGAGTTTGCAACCGTCCTCAACATGTTGGCGGGAGAGCTTGAAGCAAGCCATGCCGAAGTCGGCCCGGCGGCATCACCTATCGCCAGCACAGGCGTCAAGCATCTTGGTGTGACCTTTGATGAGGCCTACGATGGTCCCGGCATCAAGATTCGTACTGTGCCTCCGCGTACACCGGGAAGCTATGCGAAGACAAAGCTGAGCCCAGGTGAGTTCATCGTAGCCATCGATGGCAAAGATTGCAGCGTTGATGAAAACCTATGGGACCTTCTCCAGGACCGCGGCGACCGTGATGTCACCCTCCTCGTGAATAGCAAGCCAGTGCGAGATGGTGCGCGCACGGTTACGTTCCGTCCACTCTCGATGGGTGAATGGAGCAACATCAACTACCGTAACCGAACGGATGCCCGCCGCAAGCAGGTTGAATCGGCAAGCGGTGGTCGAATAGGTTATGTCCACATCGCTGGTATGGGCGGGGATAACCAAAACACATTTGAGAAGGAATTCTTCAGCTGGGCTGAGGGCAAGGACGCGATGGTCATCGATGTCCGTGAAAACGGCGGAGGCAACATCGGGGACCGCCTTATCAGCTGGCTTGGAAACAAACCCTACAGCACGTATGTGCCTCGGGATGGCGATCCAAAGTCTGGTCCTCCGGATTGGGCGGCGCGCACATTCCCGAAGATTCCAATCGTCGTGCTCATGGGTGAGAACTCATTCTCAAATGCGGAAATGTTCCCCTATGGCATGCGGGCAACCGGACTTGCGACGCTCATTGGCAAACCGACTCCAGGCTACGTGATTTGGACGTGGGGTTTGCCTCTGATCGATGGCACCAGTGCCCGTATGCCAGGGGCTGGAACGTACCGTAAGGATGGCAGCCCGATGGAAAACTTAGGCGAAAAGCCAGACATCGATGTCGAATGGCCGGCGGAAGATTACCTCGCGGGTCGCGACCCGCAGCTAGAGAGAGCCATCAAAGAGCTCTTGGCAAAGTCCGGCAAGTAAACAAAGAAGCCCTCGCTGGATGACAGTTCCAGAGGGGGCTTTTTTATAAGTGAGAGTGGTCCCCGACGCTGACAGATTATACGAATACGAGCACTGCTTGTCGTAGGAAAACTCGAACTAGTTAGTTCGCAACAGGCTCCACACGTAGCGTTGTTGTCCGTCCGGATGTTGCCATGATGATGATTCGGATTCCATCAATGTCGACGGAGTCCCCAGGAAGAAGCTCGCGTCCGATGGCCCCAAAGACATAGCCACCAACCGTGTTGTAGTCATCATCCGGGAGGGACACAGAAAACCGTTCATTGAAGAGCTCAATCGGCATCCGGCCATCCAAGATAGTCTTCCCGGATTCATCTACATCAAATGCCGGCTCATCGACATCATGTTCATCCCGGATATCCCCCACGATCTCTTCGAGTAAGTCTTCGATGGTGACGATGCCTTCGGTACCTGCAAACTCATCCTGGACGATGGCAATCTGTTGCTGGTTGCGTCGCATGCTCGTCAGGAGCTCTGGAACCGGGTTGGACTCAAGCACAAAGACGGCGGGCCGCAGGATACGTCGGAGATGAAAGTCCGGTACGTACCGCTCGGCTTCGACATGCTGAGCGAGGATTTTTAGCAAATCCTTTGCGTGGAGAATGCCAACAACGTTGTCGATGGTGCCATCATAGACCGGTATACGTGTGTGGCCGCTTCCAACGATGGCCGTAAGCGCATCCGAGAGGCTGGCCGTAACTGGAATCGCACTGACATCCGTCCGGGGAGTCATCACAGCGCGGGCATCGTGCTCCGAGAGCATGAAGACCCGGGTAATGATTGCCGCTTCAGCATCATCTATTTCGCCGGTCTTGCCAGTTTCACCAACAATTTGTTCGAGCTCATCCCGGGTGATGAACGGCGGTTCATATCGCGCGACGATGCCGAGTGGCTTTGTCAAAACACCTGCGGCCCAAAGTGCGATGCCTGACAGAACGACATAGATATTCGATGACAACAGAATAAAGGGTGCCATCCGGATGGACCAGTTTGTTGGCGATGAAAGCGCGATTGCCTTTGGAACAAGGCCGGAAAGGACGAGGTTGAGAAACGCGGTTAGCATCACAGAAGCGACAACGTAGAGCACACGTGCTTGAAATGATGGCTTCCCAGGCGCCATCAGATCAGCCAATTCCAATCCAGCAATGGCCGCAAGCGATGCGGATGAAAATGCAAACAGTGAGAGGCCAACTTGTGCGGCGGCGACGTGCTTAGCGGGCTCGCTTATGAGTTTCTTGACGAGAAACGCCCTTCGCTTACCTTCATTGATGAGCTGCTCAATCCGGGATGCCCGTACGGTGATGAGCGCGGTGTCACCTAATGTGTAGCATCCACCGAGGATAAGCGATGCAGCGATGCCGCCGCCTAACCAGAAAATCTGTTGGACCGACTCATCTAACACGTGTAAGAACTCCTTGCCATAGCACTTCGATCCAATCGAGGCGCGTCCCCAGCCATTTTGGGGCACCAACAATCAATACTCCGATAATCGTCGCGACAACCCCACCGATTGCAACTTCACGAATCGAATGAATCTGTCCTTCAACGCGGCTCTGAGCAACCAGTGCGGCGAGTGCATAGGATCCAGCGATAATCCAGATGTCGGGAAATGAGACAGCGATCACGGTTGCCACAAAAAATGCTGTTGCAGCATGCCCGGAGATGGCCCCGCCTTGCATCACACTTCCTCTGCCGGCAAGCGTTTTTCCTACAAGCACGATGACCATCAAGACCAGATACCCGCCAAGGACGACTGGAAAAGTTGTTGGAAAGACCATCCGGCGTTGCATCACATCGATGTTCAATGCACCCAGAAAGATAATCGAGCCAATCACTGCAGCAGCGGTAGCGGTCACAAGGACCGCACCAGCGGCAAGGTCTTTTACATATTTCGCAGCTGGATGATAGCGATCCGTGATCATGTCAACGGTGGCTTCAATCGCCGTGTTCATCATTTCGGCAAACAGAACGCTTGAAAAGCACACAACAAGAGCAATCATTTCTAGGCGTGGAATCCGCAGAATGAGAGCTCCAAGAAAGAGGACTAGAAAGGCGGCGACGTGGAAGCGTATGTTGCGCTGTGTCCGGAACGCATGCCCAAGGCCTTCGACGGCATGGCGGAAGCTCTCACGCGGGTGCTTGGGTCTCCAGACACTTGCCCGGAGGTTACGTCTGGCAGACTCTGCCAGCTTGTCATGAGGAACCGGATCATGCCTAGGCATTGTCATCCCCATTCAATGTAAGTGGCTTCCCCACCGCAAAGCGCTCAAGGGAACGCATATGTGCTGCATCTTCATCTTCATCGTCATCATGACCCAGAAGGTGCAGGAAACCATGGACGGCCAGGAGGCAAACTTCATCTGACAGGTTCCACATCCGGGTTGCAGCCTGACGACTAGCGGTATCGAGTGAGATAGCGATATCACCGAGTATTGGCTCGAGCGGCTCATCGACATTGACTGCAGGCCACGAAAGGACATCCGTGGCGCTATCCTTGCCTCGCCACGTCTTGTTTAGGTCCTGAATGCCAGCATCCGTGGTCAGCGCAATTGTAACCTCGGCATCATCGAAAAAATCCTCCGATGGCAAGAGCGTTCTTTGTTCAGGAAAAAGAAACGAAGCAGTGGTCACAAGGTTGAGTGCAGCGATAATGCTTTGCCGAGTATCTGCATCAAGGGCAGCTGGGTTGGAGAAATCAATGGTCATCGTTGCACCCATAGGCATTGGATGCGTACTTGAAAACGAGTTTGTTTATCAGAGTCAGCGATCATCATCACTCCGCGGTTCGCGTGGTGTCTCGAGTGCGGCATCCGCCTGATCCTGTTCGGGATACCGAATACGACCGTGCATTGTGCCGCTGAGAATGTGGATAAACACCGTCTCAATCGTTTTCATTTCCCGAAGTGTTAGATCACTCTCATCGAGCTGGCCATCGGCGAGCTTGTCCTGAATCATCCGCTGCACAAACTCCGCCAGCTTCTGCGGAGTTGCCTGCTGCAATACGCGACTGGCGGCTTCCACGGTATCTGCGAGCATCAGGATTGCCGCTTCCTTGGACTGTGGTTTCGGTCCAGGGTAGCGGAACTGAGCTTCGAGGAGACGATCCGGTACACCATCGGTGGCCTGATGATAGAAGTACTTCATCACGGACGTCCCGTGGTGCTGCGACATCACATCGATGACCTTAGCTGGAATTCCGGCAACCTTGGCCATTTCCATGCCATCTTTGACATGGGATGCGAGGACAACGGCAGAGAGACTCGGGTTAATGGTTTCGTGGATGTTCTCACCGGTTTGATTTTCGATGAAGAACTCTGGCCGGCTCATTTTGCCGAGATCATGGTAGTAGGCTGCAACCCTCGTTAGAAGAGCATCGGCGCCTATTGCTTCCGCGGCACCGCTTGCAAGGTTTGCCACCATCAGCGAGTGGGCATAGGTTCCGGGAACGTGCATCCGGAATTCCTGCAGCAGCGGCGTGGCAGGGTCTGCCAGCTCTAAGAGTCGAAGATGTGTTGTGACACCAAAGATACGCTCAAAGATAGCCACTCCAAGATAGAAGAGCATCAGAGCAACACCGCCAGCGACCACTCCCCAGAGGACACCAGTGATGTGTTCCTGGAGGGTGTCACCTTCGATGAGTCCTGCGAGAACAATCAGAAACGCATTTGATATCGCGAGGAGGAGGCCGCTTCGCAGGAGGTCTGTACGGTTTCGAAGGGTGGAGACCGCAACAATCCCAACAAGTGATGAACCGAGCGTCACGATGGTAAAGCGGAGCTCATTGTTCAGAATCAGCCCGGCAGCGGTGGAAAGGAGTGCAACGACAAGGGTTGCGATGTTTGGGCAAACGAGAACAGCGAGGACCATCCCGGCGGATGCCACACACATCATCCCCAAATATCCAAAGTGAACCCCTGAAAATGGCAATCCGAGGAGTGTGGAGCCGATTTTGATGCCTGCAACAGCGATGGTAACGACGATTGCAGTAAGGACTTTTAGGTTGTTTCGGGACCAGATTTCCCGTGCGTACTGCCTCGCAAACGCACTGACCAACAGCACCATCCCGCTGACAAGGAGAAAGACCGTGGAGATGGCACTGGCATCGAGTGTGGCGGAACGCAATCCAAGAGCGCTGAAGGCATCCAAATGCGCTTGTGTAGTTCGCTCACCACTGCGGATTACTGCCTGCCCTGCTGCGACACGGCGGTATTGGCGAGGGATGCGCGACTGTGCATCCGCTCGGCGACGGGTGGTTTCCATTCTGTCCAGAATGCGATTCGGGGTGATCAAGCCTTGAAGAATCATTCGAACGGGCGACCGGAGCTGCTCAGGGAGGGTGTCGATTGCCATCGCCGCAGCAGCATCCCGTTTCGCAACCGCGATGTCATCCTGGGTGTCGTGAATCGGCGTAATCATCACGCGATTTAGAACAGCGGATGCCACATTGAGTGCCGTGGTCCGACCAGCCCGGTCTGCGCTAAGCAGCGGTTCGAGCACCTTCTTGTAGGATAGTGCCAGTCCTGTTGCACGTTCGACATCGGCAACGATGACCTTTTCGGCATCCCTGTCAGCCGTTTCGACAATGCTAAAAACCGCCTGCAGGGCTTCTTCCGCCTGCTTGGCAGCATCGGATTGGACGACAAATACTTCATCGATGTCGTCTGCGGCCTCACGTCGTAACCTCGATGTAAGCTCGGTATCTTCGTAGCGTACGGTGCGCTGCGCAACGATATCGGATGTCGCGGTTTCGCCAAGTTTGAGATTGGTCCGATTGGGGAGGAGGTGCGCACATAGGAGTGCGGTAAGGGCAATCGTAACCGCAATGCCAAGAACGACATTGAAGCGTTCTGGAGGCGGCGCAGGAATGGCCGTCGTGCGGCGCATCGCAGCACGCAAGCGGAACGCAGAACGTCCATCCTGAGGTTGAGGGGCAACTTTGGTTAGGAACCGGGTTGCTAATTCTGAGAAGATTGCCAATGAATTGTCAACGGGGATGATTTGAAACCATCCCCGGATCCTTAGTAAAGAGCTTAGCGCTCTTCGTTCCGCTCGATCTTACGACGGCGGGCGGCTTCTGCACGGCGACGTTGGTCACTCGGCTTTTCATAAAATTCATGAGCGCGAGCAGCCTTGAGGACGCCATCCTGTTGGAGTACCTTCTTGAAGCGCTTGAGCGCGATTTCAATCGGTTCACCTGGCTTGACTTGAACTTGTGCCATTTCGTTTCCCCCCTTTACCAAACCGTCTCACGGCCACATTTGGCCACGGAAAGCGAGTGTGTTTCCCTCTCGGAAAAACAAATCTTGCGATAGGCACTATATCACACGCAGTCTAGTGGCATCTGCAGCAAGTTCCGGTAATGATAGTAATCAACACCATCGCGGCGTAGTTACACGCCGATGGATTGAATCATTGACGATTGAGGATTGGCTTCATGCATATCGGCAAGGCGTTCGCGCTATTCGCGGTTACACTCTCCGTTTTACCTGCACAGGTAGCTCAGGCACAAACGGCGCCAGCAGTTGTTGCTAAAGATGGAACCTACAGCTGGACTGTCAACTTTACAAAAGGTGAAGCGCCACGCTACCGCACGTACATCAAGATCAGCGGCCGTCAAGCCGATGAATCCGGTGACATTATCATCACGACACGTGGCGAATCCAAGCACGATGTCAAAGATGTTCTTCCGGATGGCACTGCAACATACGAGCAGCTTGACACATTGAATGCGGCAACGTTCCAGAACATGCCCCTCCCTGCAGACAAGAAGCCTCCGGTACCGGTTGTCATCACCTATTCCAAGGCTGGCATCATGGTTAAGCGTGTCAATCCTGCAGCTGACCCATTCGATCGTTCACAAAAGGGTATTCCAAACCTGATGTGTATTCCAGCTCCAGTAGCCCCTGTCAAGGTAGGCGAATCATGGAAGTCGGAAGTCCCAAACCTGTTGGTCAAGGGACAGAAGATCTCCATCACACAGACTCTCGTCGCAGCCGAGAAGGTGATGGGCGTCGATTGCCTTAAGTTGACCGCAAAGTACGATTTCCCTACAACCTACGGTGCGCAGGAATCCGAGATTTCCAAGGTTGACTCGACCATATGGATTGAAGTGAAGACCGGCCAGGTCTTCAAGATTGTCAACACCACGATCAACCCACTGCTGCCATTCCCTGCAGCAAAAGTGACATCAACGGCAATCACCACCCGGATTGTTGCTGGACAGAATGACAAGGAAGATGTAGATGGCGAGAAGCTGATTCTCCCTGCGGCAAAGAAGTAACCTTCCGACTAACCCAATAGCATCGACGGCCTCTGGATAACTCCGGAGGCCGTTTTTTCGTGTTTATGTGTTGCCCCATCAAACTGAAGTAATGATCGTATTGGGCTATCGCAGGCAATCATCACCCGGATTGTAGCTGGACAGAATGACAAGGAAGACGTAGATGGCGAGAAGTTAATTCTCTCAGCGGCCACGAAGTAAGCTCAGTATCAAACTAACGACAAGCAAACATCAAACTAATCACCGCAAGGTCCGCCATCATCGCATGCAACGCGATACAACGCCCGAAGGAACGGGACTGACGGTAGATGAAAGTCAGCATCACCCCCATAGCGTAGACAGCGATCCCGCCGAGCATCGCAGCGGGTACCCCGCATACAAACCAAATAGGCACGACATGCCAAAGAGAGAACGGGATGGCAACGATGGCATCCTGGCGTATTCCAACAGCCTTTGCTCGCTCTTGAAC
>CAIYBQ010000190.1 GCA_903924445.1 uncultured Armatimonadota bacterium
AGATCACGCAGCTCACCCGCGGGCATCGATGACAGGACTAGCGTTCCCAGAGAGTCAATCCCTGAGTTTATCCACTCTGCAGGAATCTGAGCCCACGTAAAAATGGCATGAAAGACGAGTGTGATAATCGCTAGGAATACGATGTAGCCTCCCACTTTATGGAGGGCGATCTGGTCGATGCGTTCTGAAAACGATATTGCAGCTGCAGTTGTTCGAATAACCGACCGTGCAGAAATACGTCCGATACCGATGTAGCGATCATCGGCGATGGCGGTGCTGGGGTCAATATCCAGAGCACAGAGCTTGGCCCGACCACTTTCAATCAGTTCAGAATCGATGCCGGTCAACCATTTGCTTGGAGTTTCTCGAACCAGCTGTGTCGAAATCAACACTGGGCTGATGTCTGGAGAGAATGCACAGATTTCAGAGATCGTTGATGTGATTTCTGGTGAATACCCAGTATAGACAGGCGAAATGTTGATTCCAAAGCCCTGATCTTGTAAACGGCTTACAAGCGTCTGTAAACCTGATCCCTTTGGTGCATCGGTTGACACCACCGGGACTCCCAGCTCCGTCGATAACTTACGTTCGTCGATTCGCAGCCCACGCCGCGCCGCAGCATCGGTCATGGTGAGAACGACGAGCATCGGGATGCCGAGCTCGACGAGCTGCGTCGTCAGGAAAAGGTTTCGTTCAAGGTTGCTGGCATCCACCACATTGACAATAAAGTTTGGCGGAACATCACCGATTCCGAAGAGCAGCTTGATTGCGACGTCTTCGTCAGGTGAATGTGGCGTTAAGGAGTAAACACCGGGCAGATCGATGATATCGATTTCGCTGCTATCACCACCGCGCAATGCACCAGATTTTACATCTACCGTTACACCGGGGTAGTTGCCCACTTTGTGACGCAGACCAGTAAGCGCATTGAAAAGCGTTGTTTTACCGGCATTCGGGTTTCCAACCAGCGCTATACGCGTCATCGAGTGCAACTAATCTTCAACAGCCCTGACAGTGATTCCGCTAGCTTCCTCGACACGTAGCGAGACCCGATACGAACGAAGACGCACTTCAATTGGACCGCCGAAGGCGGACTTCCGTGCAACTTCTACTTCACAGCCGCGGCTAAAACCAAGCTCGGCCAGACGACATCGGTTTGGTCCAGTTACAGAACAAACTTCGCCTTTCGTCCCATTGGCAAGACAGTCCAGTGTGCACTCACAATGTGGAGCTGGTTGGTCAACCTTATCGATATCACTCACTACGTTGTGCACTCTCTTCCTCCACTATCCTACCAAGGTCGATACCCCATGGTCAATATCTCCGACTAAATGAGTCGGTGATATTATGTCCAGCTCTATCTAAACAATTTCCATGCCAATTCAGTATGATATGCAAACAGGAGGCTGGATTTATGCACACTGCCATTGTTGTCTCTACTATATTGTCTCTGGTTGGCTCGCCCGTTCACCAACAGACCGCTTCAAACTCGGTACCGCCGATGCGCCTAACTGCGCTTTCACTCCGTGAGATTTCGGCGAGGCTTACGAAATCGACAGGGATCACTGTCATTACTGACCGCAAGGTCGCACAAAAGACCATGGATTTCGTAACGCAGGGTGGCGCTTTGGATCAGGTCGTGCGGTCGGAGAATAACAAGCTGCCGAAAGATGTATCCATTCGAACATTGTTGCTACCAGCACCACGTAAAGGTGCGGCCTATGACCCGGATGCACTTGTTGCACATATCGCATCTTTGGATGGTTTGACTGCGTCCATTAACGATGCCCCTGCCAAACCGGATGAAATCCTGTACCTCGGCAGAGTCATCACCCGTGACCGTGCAGCGCAGCTAAGCGCTCAGACCGACCTCCGCTTTGTCTATGTATTTGTGAGCTCGAAGAGCGATACGTTGAGCCAGCTTAGTGAAATGCAAATGGAGATGCTTAAGCGCTTCATGGCGCTTTCTCCGGAGCAGCAATCCGCAATGGTTGATCAGCAATGGGACATGATGATGAACATGGATCCAGCGACGCGTAAGGGTTTCCTGCAGCAGGCGATACAGTCGAGCATGGGTGTGATGCAGAAAATGCAGCAAATGCCACCGGCTCAGCGCCAGCAGTTCATGGATGAAGTCCGTAGTGCACTCCCACCCGGTCTCGGCGGACCTGGGTTACCTCCAGCGCCTTAGCAAAGAAATCTGATGATAAACCTTGTCGACATGGTCACTCACTCAGCGGTGTTGACATCCGTTGTGATTGTCGTGGCGATTGTCATGTTTGTCATCGAGGCCTTTTCACCGCATACATTCGGGTTGGTCGGCTTGCTCGGTGTTTGTGTGCTTAGTGCCTTGTTGTATGCCTATCAGGCCGCTGGGATTGGTTATTGGTTTGGTCCCTTGCTGATGATCATTGGCGTTGGGTTTGTCCTTGCTGAGACCATGGGCGTTCACTTTCATGGTCTCCTTATGATGGTAGGAGCCATTGGCATTGGTGCCGGGATTTTCTATGCGCTCGGAGCGGGCGCAAATGCTGGCATCGCATCGACCGCCGGGATCATCTCGAGCTTTTGTGCCCTCTTCTACACATTCCAAGCCCTCCCACTGTCGAGCTTTTGGCTGAAATCAGGATC
>CAIYBQ010000191.1 GCA_903924445.1 uncultured Armatimonadota bacterium
GCTGGTTGTATTCGACATGGCGGGAACCACGGTTCAGGATGGTGAAGGGGTTGTCAACCGTGCCCTTCGAACGGCGCTGGCTGGCTACGGAGTTAATGTCACCTTTGATGATGTAAACGAAGTGATGGGTCTTCCAAAACCCGATGCCATTCGCCGGTTGATCCGCGGGCAGGGAGACATTTCTGTCGCAAAGGTCTATGTAGACTTTGAAAACGCAATGGTTGATTATTACAGAACCAGTCCTGATGTCGCAGCAATCGATGGAGCAGAGGCTGTGTTTACCACCTTGCGCGCAGTAGGAATCAAGGTCGCGCTCGACACCGGGTTTGCACGCTCCATCGTAGATGCTATCGTCGAGCGTCTCGGTTGGGCAGAGCTCCTCGATGCAACCGTGGCCAGCGATGAAGTCGCTCACGGACGTCCGCAAAAGGACTTGGTGCTTGAAGCGATGGCCCGCACAGGCATCACGGATGTCCAAACCGTGGCGAAGGTAGGGGACACGCCTTCCGATATTCAGGAAGGGCAAGCAGCGGGTTGTATGTGGGTGATTGCCGTCACGGAAGGTTCGCATACCGCTGAACAGCTTGCTCCGTATCTGCCAACGCACATCATTCCGAACATCAACCACATACCTGCACTCGTAACCGGCTAGTCTTTTTGGGCAAAGATCTACATCCGCGGGTGATCACAATCGCATTTGCGATTGGCTACTTCGCGTTTTATCTCTGCCGAGTGGGCCTCAGCGTCGTCCGTCCTGTCTGGCTGGCTGAGCTTGAGCTGGCAGGTGTATCCAAACCCGATGCGTTACGGATGGTCGGCAACATTGTGTCGCTAGGGATGCTGGCCGCAGCACTCTGTAAGCTAACCGTTGGCAAGTGGATTGATAGGGAACGACCGGTAAAGCCGTTTGTCATTGGTGGGATGCTCGTTGCGCTCACTACGGTTTGTGTTGCCACAGGCGGGTATGTGAGCTGGATGCTTGGTTTGGTGGCACATCGTGCCGCGCAGACACTTGGGTGGCCCGCGCTATCCAAGTGGGTCGCATCGACAGAATCCATCGCAAATCGAAATCGAGTCCTTGGGTACTGCTCGATGAGCTGGATCCTTGGAGATGCTGTTGCACGGTTTTCCCATGGTGCGCTCATCAGCTTAGGCGTTCCTTGGAGAATTAACTTTCTGGGAGCATCGCTAATCGCTCTCCTATGCACCGTGACGATCTTCTGCTTGTCGCGGCGGGTACAGCGGCGCGTAGACTTCCTCGATGACTTTAATCAGCAGGACGAACCACAACTTGGAATCTCTCCTTGGAAACAACTGGCTTTCTTCGGTGCGCTTGGCCTCAGCGTTGCGCTAAGCCTCTCCCGGGAAGCTCTGCTCGAGTGGATGCCAACCTATCTTGTAAGTACACGGCTCGTAAATCCTGGAGGCGCATCGATTGTTAGCGCGATCATCCCACTGGGAGCCGCCGCTGGAACGCTTTATCTGGGGAAGGTCTACTTCCGTATACCCGGGGCCGTACGTCCAAAGGCGTTTGTTGTTTTCTTACTGCTAGCAGCCGTAGCCCTGATGTCGATTCCGCTGGCGAGCCGATCTCTAGCCCTTATGTTCCTATGGCTGATCGTTATCGGCATCACGCTCGGAGGAGCCTACACAACGCTCCTTGGCGAGGTGGCGGCAAGTATTGGAGGGCGCGCGAATGTCGCATCCACCACCAGTGTCATCGATGGAGTTGGTTCAGTAGCTGGAATCCTTGCGGGCCGGGGAATCGCGGAGCTTGTCTCGGCCTTTGGCTGGATGTCAGTATGGTCTGGTCTCGGCGCGTTATGTTTACTTGCTGCCTTCGGGTGGATGATTGTGGAGCAGTTAGATTCATCCAAGCTGAAAGTGTCGAACTAACGAAAAGACCCCGTATTTCTACAGGGTCTTTCTTCATTTAGAGGGTCTGACTGCGACTACGCTTCGTCGTCGTCGTCATCCTCGTCGTCTTCATCCTCATCGATGTCGTCGTCGTCGATTTCTTCATCTTCGTCGTCTTCATCCGGAGCTGGATAGTTGCCATCAGCATCTGGAATACCACGGCGCTCAAGACGGGCGGCCTTTTCAGCAGCCTGGCGCTCACGTTCGATGGTTGCCTTACGGATAGCCTCACGGCTTGGCGCAAGAATCATAATCATCTGCTTGCCTTCGGTCAATGGCTCCCTTTCGAGGAGTCCCATGCCGTCAGCAACGACTGCTTCGGTGATTTTCCGGAGGTTTTCAAGCGCAAATTCAGGGTGTGAAAGCTCACGTGACTTGAACCGTACAGTTACCTTGACTTTATCGCCGCCACTCAAGAACTTGATGATGTTGCGGATCTTGATGTTAAGGTCGTGCGTATCTGTGACAGGGCGTAGCGTGATGGCCTTCATTTCCGATTGACGTTGCTTTTTCGCATTGTCACGATCACGTTTGCCTTGTTCGTACTTGAACTTGCCGTAATCCATAATCCGGCAGACCGGTGGCACTGCATTAGCTGCAACCTCAATCAGGTCCAGTCCTCGCTCACGGGCGATGTCAAGTGCCTCACGGGGTGTCATTACACCCATTTGGTTGCCGTCTGCATCGACGACACGGATTTCACGCACTCGAATGCGCTCATTGATGCGCGGACCTAAGTCACGTTCGCGGAAGAATCCGCGTGGATCACGGTTATTGATACGTTGCCTCCTGCGTCGGAAACCGGCCTACCCGGTACTGTGCAATGGGATTCTCACAATCCGACGACGTTGCATTCTACATTCCTCAGAGGAACGTAGTCAAGATTTCGGGATTTAACCGGCAGTTCTCCAGCGGTCGACGCTGATTTCGAATTTTCCAAGTGCCCGGAGGCGCTTGCCACGCTGCTCGAGTAGCTCGCCCATGGGGAGAGCCGTCAGGTCATCGAGATGCTTAGTCACCACCCGCTCAAGGTTTTCAGCTGTTGTCGTAACATCCAAATGCGCTCCACCAAGTGGCTCTGGGATAATCTCATCAACGAGCCCAAGCTCAAGCGCATCCTGTGCGGTTACGCGCATCGCTTTGGCTGCATCAGCGCCACGGGTTGCATCACGGTAGAGAATCGATGCACAGCCTTCCGGTGCGATGACCGAATAGAAGCTGTGTTCAAGCATTAAGACGCGGTCGGCAACGGCTAAGCCAAGTGCTCCACCGGACCCACCTTCACCGACAACAACCGCAACTGTCGGGGTCTTGAGGACACTCATTTCACGCAAGTTGCGCGCGATGGCTTCACTGATGCCTCTCTGCTCGGATGGGACATTTGGGTCTGCACCAGGCGTGTCGATGAATGTAAGGACTGGCCGGCTGAACCGCTCTGCCATTTCCATCAGACGCAGGGCCTTACGGTAGCCTTCCGGCTTCATGTAGCCAAAGTTTCTACGTTGACGCTCCTTGAGGTCGCGTCCCTTTTGCTGACCAATCAACATCAGTGAGCGGCCGGCCATGCGGGCAAATCCACCCACCACAGCGCCATCATCTCCAAACGCACGGTCGCCGTGTAGTTCGAGGAAATCATCACAGAGCGCCGCGACATAATCCAATGTATACGGACGGTCTTTGTGCCGGGCGAGGAGGACTTTATCCCAAGCCGTCAGTTTGCGGAAAAACTTCTCGACAAGCTGAGCGCGCTCTTTGGTGAGCTGTTTTGCTTCGTTGGATGCTGCCGTATCGCCTTCACGGGCTGCGAGAGACTTCAGTTTTGCAATGTTTTTATCAAGTTCAACCAGGAAGGTTTCAAACTCGATGATGGTCATATCTTCCATGGTTTGTCCTACTTGGATGGTGACTGCATGAACAGCAGGGTACGGGTGATGTATGACTGGATATCGCGACGGTGCACCACGCGGTCGATCATGCCGTGCTCCAGCGCAAACTCAGCAGTCCGGTAGTTCGCAGGAACCTTGTGTGTCTGCGCCTGTGCTGCAACACGCTCACCTGATAGCGCCACGGTTGCACCTGGCTCCGCGTAAATGACATCGCCCAAGGATGCATAGCTTGCGACAGCACCACCGGTGCTTGGGTGCGTTAGGACAACAATGTAGGGGATGTTTGCATCACGGAGCTTTGCAACAGCATGGCTTGTCTTCGCCATTTGCATAAGCGAGACGAGACCCTCCTGCATCCGGGCACCACCACTTGCACAGAATGTAATCAGCGGGCGGTTTTCTGCAAGTGCAACATCGGCAGCCACGGCAAATTTCTCGCCGAAGACGGAGCCCATTGTTCCTGCGAGGCGGCCCCACTGAAAGTCTGAGATTGCAAGCACAACAGGACGCGAGTTAATTGATGCACGGCCAGTGACCAAGCCATCGTTGCGGCCGGTTTCTTCACTATGTCCAGCCGTCAACTTTTGGGCATACCCGGGGAATGTTAGTGGGTCTGTCGCTGCAATGTCATTGCCAAACTCGACAAACGAATCTTCATCGGTAAGCATCGCGATTCTCTCGTTTGCTGACAACGGATGATGATACGCACAGCGCGGACATACTTTGTTGTCACGCTCAAAATCCTTGGTTACGAGGATGGCATTACAGCCTGTGCATTTTACAAAAGCACCCTCTGGTACCTCGGGTGATTTACTACGTTTAAACCAGTCTGGCATACTTATTTCCCGTTCATCCTATCAAATCATCCGCTTGTTAGCCGTCCCTTCGCTTGTGCTTGCAGGCCCGGTGATAAAATCGAACACTCATCACGAGTGGAAATGCCTCAATGTCAATCAGTGAATTACGTCAAAAAATCGATGCCATCGATAACCAAATCCTAGGTCTGCTCTCGGATCGTGCCAAGCTCGCACAGGAGATAGGCCTCGGGAAAACCCGTACGGCAGGGCAGTTTTTTGCCCCTGACCGTGAAGTGCAGATTTTCGAGCGATTGCTGGCAAACAACCCAGGACCGTTTTCCGGTGATGCAATCAAGGCCATTTTTCGCGAGATTATCTCTGCGAGCCGTGCGCTAGAAGCATCGATGCGAATTGCTTACCTCGGCCCAGAAGGCACCTTCAGCCACCGCGCAGCGCGTGACAAGTTCGGTAATAGCGCTGAGTTTATTCCAGTTCAGACGATAAGCGATGTGTTTGCAAAGGTCGAACGTGGCGATGCTGAATACGGTGTTGTTCCAGTTGAGAACAGCACAGAGGGTATTGTTCCTCTGACGCTTGACCTCTTTGCACAAGGCAAGGCACGTATCTGCGCTGAGGTCTACGTACAGGTCTCGCACAACTTGGCTACCAAGTCGGATGACATTACGTCTGTCAAGCGTCTCTACGCACATCCACAGGCATCCGCCCAGTGCCGCAGCTGGCTGCGTGACAACCTGCAACGGATTGAGCTCATCGAGACGACATCTAATGCACGCTCAGCCCAGCTTGCCGCTGAAGACATCGAGTCTGCGTGTATCACAACAGACATCGCTGCAGAGATTCATGGCCTAACGGTGGTCGCAGCCCATATTGAGGATTCAGCACACAACCGAACACGCTTTTTAGTCATCGGCGAGAACCAGCCGCAGCCAAGCGGGCGTGACAAGACGAGCATCTACTTCTCGGTACAGCATCGGGCAGGCGCCCTGATGCGCGCGATGGCGGCTCTTGATGCGCACGACATCAACCTTACATTGATCGAGTCCCGTCCAACAAAGCAGCTCCCTTGGGAGTATGTTTTCTTCCTTGACTTCAATGGGCATATCAAAGAAGATCGTGTACGGAAAGCACTTAAGCATCTGGAGGAACAGAGCATGTTTGTTACGGTGCTCGGTTCGTATCCCGAAGCCCACTAGCTTCAACGCAAAAAGCCCCGCATGCAAGTCGCACGCGGGGCTTTTTTGTGCCTGGTGGGCCTTATGCCTTGATTTGCTGCTGTGTCAGTTCCACATAGCGAATGGTCTGGCCCGCTTTGGCGTACCGCGAATACACCAGCGCCAGGTTTCCATTTGGCAAACGCACCATGTTTGGATAATGGAACGACCACTCAGATCCTGCCGGAGCAGCTTCGATTGTCGTCGCTGTCGACCACGATTTGCCTTCATCACGACTACACCAATATGCCAGCGAGTGCCGGCCATCTTCGGTGTCGTTGCCCACGAGCACAATGGTCCCATCCGCATGCCGATCGACTGCGACTGAAACACCCGGGTTCGGCAGCGTCATCTCGGTCGCAAGCGACCATGATTTACAACCATCCATACTCTTTGCTGCAAGAATACGCATCGGGCCCGGACCGTTGTTCCGGTTGTAGGCCATCCAGCTACCATCGGTGAGGCGAAGCAAGCTTGGCTGAATAGCCGCACGACCTACGATTGGTCCACCAGCGGTGAATGTCGTGCCACCATCACTGGACATGGCAACAAGCCCGACATCATAGCCATCGTGGTACAGCGGCAAATACAGCTGTGAACCAACCCAAATCGGTGTACAGCGACCCATCCAACCGATGCGCATACTCAGCCGCTTTTGACTGCGCTCCTCCTGGATTGCGTAGTACTTTGAGAAGATATCCACAGGTGTTGCACCCGCGTAGACAGTCTTCAGTCCAGGAAGGTATTGCCGCCGGAAAGCATCCTCATCGGGTTTAAGATGCACGACCTGGTCGCGGCTCCACTCAATACGACAGCCAAAGCTTCCTTTGATACGCCCGATGCGTTGCTTGAGGAGTGTGCTTTCCCAGTTGTTATCAAGCTGGGTTCCGTAATACAGATGAATATCACCATTCGGCGCAACGGTTACCACTGGGTTCGTATCCGGAAACCCGGGTGTATCCGCGATGACAACCGGCTCGCACCACTTACCGCTGCGGTCACGCCTGGATGCCCAAATAGCGACATCATCGGCTGTCCGCTCGCCCGTACCCCGGTAGAACACCACAAGGAGCGTCTTATCAGGGAGAACCGCGATGCCGGCACTGTGGTTATGCAGGGGGTGAAACGGAAAGATGTCGCCGCCTTCCGTAGCCGCGAAGCCTCTAGTCTGTGGCATGGATATACCCATAGTAGACACCCATCCAGTAGGGAAGGAGGAACGCAATTCCATCCTCTTCTGATTGGCCATCCCCACCGTGATCAGGCTCAAATGGTGACCCATTCCAGCGCATCACCCGCTGCTCCTCGAGAGGGAGGGTGTTGGTGAGGAACTGCTCAGTGCCGCGGCTTTGATGTGTCCTCAGCTGAATATCATGCCGGTGCGAGTTCTTGATCGTGTGGTTGACCAAGTCCAGTGGCCAGTGTCCCAAGACATCTGTCAAAGTACCCGCAGCATCGGTGTCTCCGGTGAGCGCCATGACCTGCGCGATGTAGAACGGTGAGCGCTCAGCCTTGATCCCACGACTACCCTTCGTCCCATCCCATGCGGTCATCAGGTTACGCACCCACAGCTGCTTACGCCACGGATCCGTCTCGCAGAGAATCATTGGCAACCAGACCGTCATCGCCAGCTCATCATCCGAGTGGTTCACCTGATACCAAAGAGACCCATCCCGGTAGAGCAGCGAATTGAGGTCATAGTGATGTTTACGAATGAACTCTTCACGGACATCGAGGTACTTCTTATCACCGGTGATCCTGTGCGCGATGGCTAGATATGTGATGTATTCCATCGAGTTCAGGCCGCGCTCTTCGTACCACTGCAGTGAGCCATTGATCGATTCTGGGTTCCACTCGCCCCAGAGGGTGCGCTTACCGTGATGACCGAACATCCGGTGATTGTGCGAAATCAGATGATCGGTTACCCGCTTGACAACCGGGGCCATTTTCTTGCGGATGGCCGGATCGTTAAGCACATAATCCGCGACGAACCAGGCGTAGTAATGGCCATCGAGCTCATCGGAGGATGTGTCACCCTTGCACCAAATGTTTGGATCCACAGGCGATTTGAACCAGATCTTGGTCTCTTCACCTTCAAGGCGAACCGTTTCAGTATCACTAAAGCCAAGGACACCTGCCTGACGCTCGGCTTCTGTCATGATCGCGCGGGCTGGGAAGCCGGGGATACCCGTAAGACGCTCGAGGTCAAGGATGGCATCAAGGTAGCGAACACAGAGACGTTTATCCTCTGGATTTCCGGTGGCCGCAGCCTTGAATGCATAGGCCGCGACGGCAAGGGCCGTCCAAAGTCCATCGTTGTCCGATGCCTCCGGAATCACACCAGCTTTTGGATCACCTTGCTTCTTCAAGCCACACCCGGTGATATAGCCATTGCGGTCGTGGCGCTGGAGTGTAATCTTCTCAAAGTGGTCCGCAAGAACCGAGAGAGCTACATGATCCTGCCAGAGGGTGGATGAGCCTTTCGACGTGTGGACGACGATTTTGCCATCCTGTGTCTCAGACAAACCCGTAACCTTATTGTCAACCAGCCAGCGCTTGCCCCAGAAGTAGTTGAAGCGACCATTAAAGTGCCGCCAAACGCCTTCATTGGTGCCGCCCCAGATGGCGCCATCTCGTCCGAGCAAAACACAGGTCATGTCTACCCGTGGCACGCCATCGGCTCCTGTTAACGGATGCCAATAGTCACCGCGGACAAGGACTGGTCCTGTGGTCGTAGCGAGGATGAAACCGCCATCTTGTGTGCGAACGCCATCCACGATACGCATGTCGGCATCGAGAATAGGTGCATTGAAGATAGGTCGGACGGGAGGCGAGGGGAGGTCGATGCGCTTCGGCTGTTGAGGCGAAGGGGTAGAAGCGTCGACCGTGTGCTTGGTTTTCCACACGAGGTGCATGGCCGATAGTTCACCAGAGCGCAGCCGTTGTCCTGTAGAATCATGCAACTAGTTTTACGAGGTGTACCAATGCCAGGAATGCGGTCGTCGATGGTGATGATGGCGGTTTCGGCGCTTCCATTTGGATTGGGGATGATGGTCCCTGTGAATGCGGAGCAGCTTCCTACCAATAATGCGCGCAAAGTGCTTGGAAGTACATGTGTGTCCTGTCATGGAAAAACGAATCCAGCTGGCAATATTGACCTATCAAGCGATTCTGGAATTCAAATAGCAGTCACGAGTGGACGACTGGAAAGGGTTCTGAAAGCTGGCTCGATGCCTCCAAACAAGCGTCTGGCAAAGCAAGATGAGTCCTCCCTGCGGACATTGCTTCCCACGACATCGGCAGCACCCGCACTCTGGTCGCTTCGCCCCGTCAGCAACCCTGCCATTCCTAAAATGTCTGATGCCAAACACCCTGTGGATGCATTTATCCTCAAAGGCCTGAAGGCAAAGGGTATCAGCGTCAATCCACCGGCGACGCAAGTCGCATGGCTTCGACGTATCACCGTTGACCTAACCGGTCTGCCTCCAACCGCTGCTGAGTCATCTACATTTTTGGCAGATAAAAGCGCAAATGCC
>CAIYBQ010000192.1 GCA_903924445.1 uncultured Armatimonadota bacterium
CCCCGACATTAGGAATATTGGCCTTCCAAGCTCCCCATGTCGCGAGGTGGTTCAGATGCGGCAGGTCATACGCTTGCGCGAACTGCTCAAGCAGCAGGTTGGTCAGCGGGGATGTGCTTTCGCCCATCGCGAAGCGTGGATGCGAACCACGCTCGACGAGGGCCACTTGCATTCCGGATTTCGCCAGAATTTGCGAGAGGAGCGAGCCACCAAAGCCCGCTCCGATTATCAGGACATCCACTTGCGCTGGAATCATCACCGCCACCTATCCCGGTAGAAGAATCCGGCTGCAATGCTCACATGTCGCCAGGACCAAGCCATCGGTGACAGCATTCACAGTCGTCCCATTTACCATCACTCCGCAGGCCGTACAGGTCCTGTCCCATGTCATATGTGCAGCGCCCGCTCCACCCTTGTGCTCGCGAATCAGCTCGTACTTTTTGATCAGTGCCTTGTCACCGATGGCTGTGACCAGCGGCTTACGCTTCGGCTCAAGCGCCTTGATTTCAGCCAACAACTCAGCTTCACGCTTGGTGTTCGTGTCCTTCAATGTACGGTAAGCACGGGCAATCTTAGCGACACCGATTTCCGCCGACTTCGCGGCCTTTTCGGCCGCTGCTGTGGCTTCCATATGGACGAGCAGCTCTTCCTCTAGGGTTGCTTTTTGGCGTCCGAGGGCATCGATGCCAGCTTGGAGGTCTTCGAGCTCACGCGGGCTGGTGACTTTGCCCGAGTACAGCTTGTCTGATGTTGACTTAATCTTTTCTTCGACGCTTGCGAGGGCAAGCTCGGCATCCTTTTGTGCTGCGGCAAGGACATTAGCCTCCGCGCGGAGCTTGTCAGCTTGTGGCTTGCTAACACGATAGCTGGATGCGAGGGTGGTACCCGGATCCAACGCCGCTATTTGTTGTCTACGTCGGTCGATCTGGACATCTATTTCCAGTAACGCCCCCAATCCACGCTGTGCATCCCTGAGGCTCATCACTGACTCCTGTATCTATCTTTTACGCCGAGAAGAGACCCGCTTTATCATGTAAGGCACCATTTGGATGTACATATTCGTGCGGGCGATGGTTCCTCTGATGATGCCGAGCTTTAGTTCCTTAGTAGGGTGGCTGACATCCCGAAGAATTACGGTTGAACATGGCACGCCCGTGGCGAGCACATGGTTTGTGATAGCAAGCTCGACGCCGTAGCGCGCGTTTGCCACATTGGGGACAGCAAGGAAGAGACTGCGCAGTATGCAGCGCTGTCCACTAATATTGGGCACAAGAATCTGTCCAAGCGTTGTCCAGAACTGGCCGCCACGGAACACGCCAAGCGTCATGTCCGCCTCGCCAGCGATGACACCCATGGTCATATTCTGCACCATCTCGACACTCAGACCCACAAGGTCGGCATCCAGAAATAGCACAACCTCGGCATCCGTCTCACTCGCACCGCGGTGCATTGCCGCGCCTTTGCCTGCATTTGATGGCATATCGAAGACACGAACCTGCTTTGGAGCCGTCATTGCGAACTGCCGCGCGA
>CAIYBQ010000193.1 GCA_903924445.1 uncultured Armatimonadota bacterium
CAGCACGGATACCCCGGCTGGCCCCCAGCCTTGACTGGTTTTCCAGTTTCGCCAATCGTAAAAACCTGTCCAGATGCATCGATGACAACCGTCACTTCACGAACACTGTGAACCGCGATCAAAGCATTGTCAAAGCCTTTGAAGAACATCCGCTGGCGTTGCCGCACTGGATCCCAAATCCGTACTGAACGGTCAGTGCTGACTGTTGTGAGGTTGCCATCCGTCGAAATGATTCCGCTCGTGATGCCTGCTGAGTGCCCTTCAAGCGTGCCGAGCTTCTTGCACATTTGGTCCCAAATGTGGATAAGGCCATCCACACCAAAGGTGACAAAGGTTCTATCGTTCACTTTTAGGATGCCTGTACACGCGCCCTGATGCGCGGGCTGCTCGGTCCACGTACCGCCTCGCCTGCGATTAAAGAGCAGTCCTTTGGCATTTACGGCTACCTCAACATCGCTTAGCTCCGCAAAACCTGTTAGACACTCCGTTCCAACCACTTCCACATCGCTTGTCACAAGGGTTACTGGGTCCAGCCGCGCCAGCATCCCGTTACGCCCGGGCGCACCACCAACGATACGAACTTTGCCTTGGGCTTCGCTTATCTGGTTAACCAGTGGCATCGGGACACGGGGGGGCCTCGGAAGCCCTTGTAACTGTACGGTTGTGTGCTGCAAGCGGACAGGAAAGCCGCCAGCGATTCCGATTGCATCCCTCTCGCGCGGTAGCACGGCCTGAAGGCGGTTTGGCTCGGCCATTATGCGAAGAGACCCTTGATCACAGTCCCACCGGCGATGCGTTGAACGGGGCGGCCATCCGGTGTCCGGACCGTCTCACCGGGATCTATTCCAAAGGCTGATAAAAGCGTTGCCGCGATGTCAGCTGGAGAAACCGCAGCCTCAACCGGCGATTCGCCGCGGGCATCTGTCGCGCCAAAGACCATCCCGCGCGCAAATGGGCCACCTGCCAGCAAGACCGACCCGGCTCGTGGCCAGTGATCCCGTCCGGCACTTGCATTCAGTTTTGGCGTCCGGCCAAACTCGCTGACAACTGCCACGACGGTCGTGTCAATACGCCCGCTCTCGGTGAGGTCATCGAGCAATGCACTGATGCCTTTATCCAAGCCCGGCAGCTTTCCAGATCCCGGGAAGCGCGCATCCGGCAGCTCGCGGTGAATATCAACGTGTGTGTCATAGCCCGTGTCAACCACTTGGACCACGCGGCAGCCGGCGCCGGTCAAGCGCCTCGCGAGGAGGAGGTTACGCCCGATGGCTCCATTTCCGTAGCGCTGGCGAACCCCCGTGGGCTCCTTTTCGACCTGAAACGCACTGAGAACACTGGAGCTCGTCAGCATCCCAAGCGCACGCGCCGTCGCACCGTCTCCCGGTGTCACCACACCGCCATTCAGCGCCGCCGACAGCTTTGTAAGCGCAGACAGCGTTGACAGCCGCCGCGCCCAGACATCTTCGATATGGCCATCTAGGCCAAGCAGCGTCGCACCCTGACTACTGCCCGGAGTCACGGCAAAGGGTCGCGTGCTCTGCGGGAGGTAACCCGCCCCAAGGAAATCCTGCATCCGGCCGATAGTGCTGTACGCTGGCATCCCCGCCCGGCCTTGATTCCGCGCAGCAATCAAACTTCCGATGCTCGGAGGGTTTAACGCCGGGTTTGCCCGGTGCCCAGTCAGCACAAAATGCCCGCCGGTGTCGTGGTTGCCAAGCTCGTGGGTGAGCGACCGGATAAGGGTGACCTGGTTGAGCCTGGATGTGAGCATCGGGAGGTGTTCACTCAGCGCAATCCCCGGAATGGCGCTGCGGATGCCGGCAAAGGGTCCACGGATTTCGGATGGTGCATCGGGTTTTGGGTCAAAGCTGTCGATATGCGAGAGGCCGCCATCCAGCCAGATCAAGATGAGCGACTCCGCGGGCTTGATGCCAAGAGGGGACACGGGGTGTGCGGCGGCCGCGATGTCGGTAAGCGACCATCCGAGGGCACCCGCAAACCCGAGGCTGAGGAGACTTCTGCGAGAAAGGCCATCACAGCGTAGTGAATTCACGGGCGGACTCCAAACTCCGGGTGGTTGATGATGACCCACAGCGTGTCTTCGATGGCTTGTCTGCG
>CAIYBQ010000194.1 GCA_903924445.1 uncultured Armatimonadota bacterium
GATGAGAAGCGACGCTTTGCAAAGGTTGTCAGCGAAGAATACAAAGCATTGCTCGCTAAGCGAGCGGAAATGGCTGTAAAAGCCTAACCCATCGTTTCCAGCTGAAATGTCTAGCCGCCCGGCTCCGCCGGGCGGCTTTTTCTTTTAGCGCAACGTCTCTTGCCATTTCCAGGCAAAGTGGGTTGTCTGTCCACCGATGATTTCATAACCAGCTGCCAGCTTGGTTCGTTTATCTCCGATGTGCACAGCGGTGATGCGTGTGTTTTCACGAGGGCGAGGCAATACAACGGTTGCCGATGTGTTTCCGGGCAACGTCACCGAGAGGTTAGCTGTGGTTCCAGTCTGCCTGAAGTAGACATCCACGGCTCCGCGAATCGTAGGAACTTTAGCCTTGAAAAATGAAAGATCCGCTGGCTGTGGAGCGATCTGAAGCGTTTCTGCTCCCGGGGATGTTGGCCAGACACCTACCAGCCACCGTGGGATGAGATTGGCAGGTGCCGCGCCCCACGCATGGTTCCAATCCTGATTGGGTTTGTACCGCGTGTCCCATGCCTCAAGGGCAATGGTAGTTCCGACATCGAAGACCATATGCCCCCAAGACCGGTCAGAGCGACTCGTTAGGAGAGACAGTCACATGCCCTTCCGGCCCGGTAAAGGCCATCTATGAGGAACTGGGCCCCGTACACAGAGCAAGCCATCCCCCGCCCCGCGACGTATTCCGCAACCTTACCCAGCCATTGGTCTGGAACCAGCCCAAATGCCAGAGGAAACATATTTGCGTGCAGGCCAGCATGCTTGCTTCCGACACCATCCGTGTACCGCTCCAAGACCGGGTCAAAGCACTTTTCTTGAAAAGTACGATACACACGCTTGAACGTTTGACTAACCTCTGCCGCCTTGACATCGTAGCCGAGCGCTTCGTACATCGCGCCAAGATCGCGAAGTGCCGCAAGATAGAACGCATTAATGACTGTACTGATGGGCATCAGCTCAACATTGTCACGCTCCCCCTGCGGCCAGTCGACGATGTCGCGAATAGGCTCATTCCGAAAGATCGACTTGAGAACGGCCTTGCTCGGCACAGGGTTTACGGTGGAAATGAGGCCATCCGGGCCAGCCAAGGCTTGGAGAGACTTGGCATCGATGGTCTTGATGTGCTGTTTGACCGATGAGACATCACCGGTATGGAGATAATCCTGCCACGCCATCAGGACACTAAAAAGAATCCACTCTGTCGGCCAGGTTGGCTCAAGCATGAGGAGTTCATGCGTGTGCCGTGCCGTCGCATAGGAGCGATCAACGCAGTAGTGCCCAAGCATATTGATGTAGGCATCCGCTTCGTACGGAAGCCTCTCACGGTCGCCATCCACGTAGACACCGCAAAACGATGTCGCTTCCATGGTGTCTTTGCAGAGCTGCCAAACGCGGTTCAGAGTTTCATCCGATGATGTAAACGAAGCAGCATTTGCATTGAACGGAACCGTCACCACGGTGCGCTTAACGGTTACTTCGTCTGGCAGTGCCCCATCGACTTCGATGTACCGAAATGGCATCACAGGACCAATATCGGTCGGCATCCTGCGCCCATCCTTGGCCGTTAGACGAAGCGTGGCCTTGCCAGTATCGCCAAGCGTTACAGTCTCTTCATGAAAACGAACATTTCCACCGGGCGAGCGGTTGATCCGTCCATTCGTCAACAGCTCCCCTAAGCGAATGGTCACCCGCGCGCCAACCGGTCCGGAAATAATGACATTTCCAAACATCGCCCTGCCAAAATCGTAGACCCGAGGCTGCCCGGACCGCTTTTCGACACGGAGAGACGTTTCTTCGCGCACAACAAGCCTGTCCTTTGGGGACACATGAAAGCGCATCGGGGACAGAGATGTCGAAAACTTCCCAATTTCTGACCAATCTGACACGCGCCCTTTTGCATTCCAGCAGCGAACTTTGAAGGTAAAGCTCTGGTTCCGCTGCAGGTTGAACGCTGCAAGCCCGACTGCAGTTGATATGGAAGAACGTACGCGACCAGTGTCAAAGACCAGACTTTCAGATCCACCATAAACAGCGATTTGATAGCCCGTTTGTACCTTCCATTCAGGGTCATCCGGGAGAATCCATGAAATCCGCGGCTTATCATCCGTTATCGGAACGCCACCACTGGCATCCTGTAAATCAACCAATAGCCCTGTAGGATTCATGATGGGTGCTCCAATTAGAACCGGCCCGGGGGTAACCGGGCCGGACAAACAATAAACCCAGCGAGACTACTTAGCCTTGGCCTTGTATTCCTCGAGACGGGTTTGCAGTTCCTTCTTCATTTCGGCAGGTGCGCCAGCAGGAAGCTTGCTAATGGCCTTCTCCTGAATCTCGACGGCTTCCTTGTAGTTGCCAGACTGTGCAAGCGCAAATGCGAGGGTGTCGAGGATCTGACCATCTTCGCCATTGGAAAGCGCAACAGCCTTGCGTGCCAGCTCGACATTCGACTTCTTCAGCGCATCAAACTGCGGAGGAAGCTTTTGCTTTGGATCGGTGACGGCCCACGCGATGGAGTTCAGCATCATGGCAACCTGGCCACGCATTGCTTTGGCTTCCTCGGTATCGCCGGATGTTTCAGCATCGACAAGTGCCATTGCTTCTTCCAGCTTGCCACCGATGAGGAGGTTCTGCAGCTTCATCGCAAAGGCTTGCATTTTCTTCTCGGCAGCCTTGCGCACATTGGCTTCCTTGGCATAAGTCGCCGCATCCCACTTGCCAGCACAGATCTTTTCGAGTGGACCATCCATTTCCATCGGATGGCCAATCCAGGCTACTTTGCCCTTTTGGTCGATGATGAATGCGCTTGGGATGCCATTTTCGCCTGCGGCTGCCATCCACTTGGTTGCCATCGTTCCGCCGGTGATCTTGTCGTCCATCGCGATGGAATAGTCCATCTTTGCGCCCATCTCTTTGATGAATGCATTGACTTTCTTCTCAATCGCTACAGGATTGGTGTCGCCGCCATTGCCTTCCCAGATGGAGATTCCAGAGAAGTCGGCCTTGGTCTTGTACTTCTTGGACAGCTCGGTAATGTGTGGGATGGTTGCTTTGCAGGGTCCGCACCAGGTCGCCCAGAACTCTACAACGTGAACTTTGCCAGGGGTCAGCTTGTTCGGGGTGCCCTTGACCCACTTCGAAACGCTGAGCGGAGGCGCAGGATCGCCGACTTTAAGGTCAGCCTTTGCAGCGGTAGAGATGGTGGATGTCAGTGCTGCGGTTGCAGCGATGATCGCAAATGTGCGCATATCGTTACTCCTATTGGGGGCGGTAATGGATTATTCTACGGCGAAACCAGGGAGAAAGTTTCCATGGCTGAAGGGACGCTAACCTACGGTGCAACCAGCGTCCATGTGATGAGCTGTTGAGGCACACTGTGCCACCAGCTATGAATTGGCTGCTCGGTTGTAACGCCTGCAGGCAGTATTTTCGCTGGAACAGACACCATGAGCTCTGGGACATCGAATGGAAATGGGTCCAGCGCAAGACGATTGTCGCCAAGCGCTCGAACGCTGATGTCCACCAAGTCATCCCAGCCAGCCCTCGGGACTCCGATCAGTGAAAAGTCATCGTTTCCAAGGCCGTTGGTTGTTCCGGATGTCGCTGGAATGAGCTTTGAACAAAGCGCGAGCGAGAGGCCATCACAGAGCTGGAGGAGCCTGATGTTTGGTTTGATGACATCGTTAGCAAGCCAGCTTGCACCACATTCATCTTCCAAAATCGTCTGTTCAAGGCGCTTCTGGGTAACCGCCAGCCCGCTCAGGAATTCCTTTGGCAGATCAAGCGCACCGGGATAAAGCTGCTCAGGAGCCCCCTTCCAAAACAGTGGGTGCGTAAAGTGTGGATCCGGATTATCGACGACACGTATTGCATAAAGCCAATACGCATGCCACGCAATTAGCAGGCTCGCATAGGGATGTGCTGGAAACCGCGCTGTTCCGAGGTGCCAGCGGTCCATACCGGCCTGTTGATCCTGCAAGACCTCGCCCAGCCCCATCGGGTGGCCAGTTTCAAGCGTGATGCTTGGGTCGGCTTCCCATTCCCACCAGCCGTTGTCGTGTTCCGCGATGCCAAGAAGGACTTCCCCGCGCATCCGGTCAGCCTCGGCCGGATTTCCATAGTGACCCGGTGCGGTAAAGAAGTCATTTCCCCAGTGCGCCGCAAGCATCCCCGCAAGCTGCCCATGGTCAGGCTGGGTGATAAATGTCAACGTGTAATTATGCTCAGTTCGCAGCATCGGGACTCTCCATAACAAACATCAACGAAAAACCCCGGCTGGATACTCCAAACCGGGGTTTTTGCCTTTTCCTAGGGATGTGCCAGCTTATTCGCCAGCGTACTTGTCCACATTGCCCTTGTTGTATTCAACCGGCTCGCCAATGATCAGGACATTGTTCTTGCCGACCTTTTTGTCACCCATTTTGGTGAGAGGGAGGTCAGGGATGTTGATCGTGGCGCCGTCAGCGGGGGTGAACTTGCCTTCAGCCATCCGGACCGCTGCATAGGATGCGATGTAGCCTTGTTCAGCTGGATCCCACAGGAAGACCTTGGGAACGATGCCATCCTTGAGGTGACGCTGCATTTGCTTGGCAACACCAAGTCCGATGACGCTGACGCCAGCGCCCTTTGCATTCTTGCCACCAGGGTAAACGCCAGCCTGCTCAACAGCCTTTGCGCAGCCATAGACACCAACGGTTGTCGGTGCGATGATGCCCTTGAGGTCTGGGTGCTTGGTCAGCAATGCTTCCGCTTCGGTGAGGGACTTCTGGTCCTTGTCATCACCGTAGACGACATCCACGAGCTGCATCTTTGCATACTTTGGATTCTTGACGGCAGCTTGCATCCCCTTGATCCACTTGTTCTGGTTAGGAGCATCCGTGGTTGCGGAAAGGATGGCAAACTTTCCTTCGTAGTTCATGATGGCGCCCATCTGCTCGATGAGGAAGTCGCCCATGGTGTCAAAGTCACACGCCAGAACGCCAAGGTCACGGTGAGTTTCATTTCCGGTGAGGTCAGAGTCCACGGTGATGATCTTGATACCCTTAGCACGGGCTTCATCGAGGGTGCCGTTGAGAGCATCCACGGAGTTTGCCGCGATTACGATAGCGGTGGCGCCGCGTTGGATTTCGTCCTTGATGTAGGAGATCTGCGCGGTTGGTTCAGCAACAGCAGGTCCGGTAGTGGAGAACTCAAAGCCGAGCTCCTTGGATGCCTGTTGGAAACCCTTTTCCATCGCTTCGAAGTATGGGTTACCCATGTTCTTCGGGATGAAGACGATGCGGGATGAACCGGACTTCGGTGCATCCCCGGCTCCGGAAGCGCCATCCTTGCCGGCAGGCTTACATCCCAGCGGTGCGATCGCGCCAAAAGCTGCAAGCGCAGCCAGCGCGAAAATAGACTTACGTGTCATGTTTCAATCCTCCAACTCAAACCGGCTTCACAGCGCGGCTGCTACATCCTAATTGCGACAAACGATACGGTTCTACCTGCCACGCTTTCGCGCAGTGAAATTACTAAACAAGACAGAGACAATGAGGAGAAGCCCGATGACGGCAACTTGGACTTCAGCTTTGACGCCAGCGACGCCCATTCCGGTCTGGACAACGCCTACGAGACCCAGTGCGGTGATGGTTCCAAAAATAGTCCCTCGTCCACCGAAAATGGATGCGCCACCAAGAACAACGGCCGTGATGACATCGAGTTCGAGGCCACGTGCGTGGTCAAAGCGTGCAACTCCGAGGCGTGAGAGCATCAGCATGCTGCCGATTCCCGCCGCGACTCCGGAGAGTGTAAACA
>CAIYBQ010000195.1 GCA_903924445.1 uncultured Armatimonadota bacterium
CCCGGCAGCAACCGTCACGCTTGCCGGAACCGATGCCGCTGCCAGATTGGATGACAACGTAACGACCCGCCCACCCGCCGGGGCAGGTCCGGACAGCGTCACAGTGCCTGTTGCCGATGCGCCGCCAAGAACCGATGCTGGCGAAACCGTTACGCTCGCCGCAACCGGAGCGACCACTGTTAGTGTGACCGACTTACTGATCGTGCCCAGCGTTGCCGTGATAGCGACATCCGTGTCGGTCGCAACCGCGGATGAAACCGCATCCACATTTACGCTCGTTGCGCCTGCAGGAACAGTTGCCTGAAGCGGAAGGCTGACGATAGCAGAATTTGCACTCGACAGGACCACCGTCGTTCCGCCAGCTGGCGCTGCGCCATCGAGCTGAACACGCACCGATACCGTGGAGCCTCCCGTGAGAACTGTCCTTGCCGGCACCAAAGATGACAACGCCGCAGCCTTGACAACGACCACTGCCGTCTTGGACACGGCACCGAGGGTGCCGGTCGCCGTGACGCTGGTATCCGCCGCGACAACTCCCGAGGTGACCAGAACATCCCCGGATGTCGCACCAGCAGCAATCGAAATGCTTGCCGGGACTGGGAGGGCATTGGTGTCTGTCGATATCAACGCAACGGAAGCCCCTCCGCTTGGCGCAACGGAACCAAGATTTGCCGTCAGGCGGATCTGCTTACCACCGATGACATTTGCTGCGCTTGCAACCAGGGTTGAAAGTGCGGGTGGGTTGACGGTGAGGGTTGCGGTCTTGCTGGATGCTCCCAGCGTTGCAGTAATGACCGGAGAGACGGCGCTTGCGACGGCGGTTGTGGTGATGGTGAACGTCGCCGATGATGCGCCTTGCGCAACCGTCACAGTTGACGGAAGGGTGGCTGCCGCATTATTGGATGCGAGCGTAACAACACTTCCACCAGCAGGCGCAGGTCCGGTGAGGGTCACTGTTCCGGTGGAGGATGCGCCTCCAGCAACCGATGTTGGATTCAGTGTCACATTACCGACGGCAAGGGTTGTGCTCAGCCGAAAGCTATCAATGTGGGTTCGCCACTGGTTGTTCGTACCGATGGTCATTCCAACCACCCAGAACAAGCCATCATCGGATGGATCGGAATCAATCCCGAAATAATCTCCCCAGCGGTAGAAGGTGTAGTTGTTTCCTGCGCTTGTGGAAAGTGTGGATGGCGTGCCAACGGTCCCAGCGGGGTCTGTCGGGACACGCCCGGCCACCATCATCGAACCGGCATTTGTGGAACTCAAGTGACTGAACGTCAAGCCAATCTCACCCGCTGCGTTCCGGGTAACCACCCCGTATGTGTAGTCCCGCGTCGAATCGGCGATATTGCCCGATTGTGTAACAGCGGGGTTGGTCCCGGATGTTGGCCAGCCATTGGTGGCGATGTCGTACCAGCGGACGGCGACACGGCTGTTGATACCGACGGCATGTGATGTGACCAGCTGGCCATTCCGCCAGACGGCGCCGTAAAGGCGACCATCCCCGCCATCCACCGTCTGCCCACTCGTGCTCGCAGCTGTCGCCGGCGGATCCACCCAAGCCGCTACCGCCTGAAGGCGTGTAACCAATGTGGGTGTAGTTGTGATATTCCGAATGGCCACCATTTTGTGGAAGTTGTTATTGAAGGACCCGATTCCGTAGAGCACGGATGTCGTTTCGCCCAGCATTTCGGCGTACTGGATCGTGATGATCTGGTTGTCCTGAAATGTGGTGGTGCTTGCGGTTCCGCCTGAACGCACCGCCGCGGATGGCAGGACAATGCTCGCAGTTGTGCGCCAAACGTTATCGGCAAAGCCAAACATGTTCCCGCTGATGACATAGCCATCCTGGTTGTAACCAAAACCCGGATAGTCCAACCAGCAGTCCACGCCGCCAACATTCAGCGCGCCTTCGAGGCGATAGCGGTGCCAGGTTCCATTTGGATCACCATCATCCGAGATGGCCACCAGGACTTTGCTGATCTGCGGGCTTGTACTCTTCTCAAGGACAACCATCACATAGCGGTCGTTGAAGCGGTCATAAATGATCTTGGGGTCAAACAGTGTTGTGGCAACGGCCACACCGTTGAAGAGCGTCTGGAATGTCTGTTCCAGCTGCTTTGTCCCGGTTCTTGTGTAGATGGCAAAGGAGCTGTTGACGACTTCGACGATATGGGATGTCCCAACGGCTATGTCTGCATCCGGTGGATACCAACCATTCATCGTCATCCCGGCAAACTGCGCTCCGGGGTTAACGGTCGCGGAGAGCTTATCGATTGCCCCAACGGGTAAGTTGGACTTTTCGCCTCCGGGGAGCGGCTTTCGGACAGGGTTTTCGGGAGGTGTTTGCAGCGGGATGGGCCGTGTGTCAATAGCGGGAAAGAAAGAGCGGGTATCGATGTCGGATGCTTGGATACCTTGTTCAGTCTTTGACGCCGGGATGACAGTGTCTTGCACTTTGAGCTGAGCTGCTGCCGGGCGCAGGGCCAGACTGAGCAACAGTCCAAATCCGATGACGGTTTTCCAAGTCAACATACGCTTCCCCTGTTTTTTAATGCCGACACCCAAAACCCGATTATTACGTGCCTTAGCAAACATCTTACCTATGAATAACATCATCGGTAAACAGTCAAGTACGCAACAGGAGGTGTGTAAAAGACATCATCTGAATCAGAGCCAGTAACAAGAAAGTTTTGTTTTGTTTAGGGGATAGCGTTACAGTGTCGAGCCGTCGTCGATGTCAAATTCCAGCGCAAGGGCATCCACATCGATTAGCTCACTACACAGAAAACCTAACGGGCAAGTCAATAAAGAGAAAAATACCCCTCACAGTGTCGAGCCGTCGTCGATGTCAAATTCCAGCGCAAGGGCATCCACATCAATCAAATCATCAAACTCGTTTGGGTCGGTCTCTGGCTCCAGCTGCTTTGCCATCGCCTCGTTGACCTGCGACGCAATCGTCGGCATTTCGGTCAGAAATGGACTCGGCCCAAGCGCCTTATCGTTGTGATACGTCGGCCACGACATCACCAACCACTCCTTCGCACGCGTGACCGCGACATAGGCCACGCGCCGCTCCTCGTCGAAGGAGTCTGCCGTACATTCGCCATCGATGTACCGAAGGCACCTATGGTGGGGCAAGATCAAGAACGCAAAACCACTCACATGGACCAGCCGCCACTCAAGTCCTTTTGACTTATGGATGGTCATGATCTGCACAGCATCCATGGCCCGCGCAGACTCCCCAAACTTGCGTAGCTGACCGCCACAAAAGCTTAAAAATGCCTCGACGGAGTGAAAACGGCTCGCAAACTTGATGAGTTCATCGAGGTTTTCCATCCGGCTCGAGCCCTCGCCGTCATCCTCAAGGTCGCCATCCTC